>LKUF01000042.1 GCA_001412335.1 Methanolinea sp. SDB | reverse complement strand
ACTACAGCCGCGCACTCTACCAGTCTGAGTTAAGGCGGGTTTTGCGCTCATAATATAGGGGAAATAAAGGTATTAAACATATCGATATGGACGTTTAAAATCCGGCTTTCCGGTGATGCTTTTATAATATGAGCGCAAATATACATGAGTATGAATCCCATAACAACTGCTGTGGGGAATTGTTTTCTTCACCGATAGCCGGGCAAAACAAAAAGTGACTGTTTTCGACACCACCCTACGGGATGGGGAACAGACGCCGGGAATATCGTTTAAATTTGAACAGAAACTTGAGATCGCACGTCAGCTTTCAGCCATAGGTGTGCATGCCATCGAAGCCGGGTTTCCGGCATCCTCGCAGGGCGAACGCGAGACCGTAGGCGCCATCTCGGCGCTCGGCCTCGACTCGGTCGTCTGCGGCCTGGCACGGTCCAGGAAGGAGGATGTCGATGCCTGCCTTGACAGCGACGTGGACATGGTGCATGTATTCATCCCCACCTCCGAGGTGCAGAGAATACATACCATCAAGAAGAGCCCCGAAGAGGTGCTCGATATCACGGGCGAGATCGTCGCGTACGTGCGGGATCACTGCGATCTCTGCATGTTCTCGGCGATGGACGCCACCCGTACCGATCATGATTACCTGATTCAGGTATTCCGGACCGCAGCCGACGCCGGCGCAACCATCATCAACGTCCCCGATACCGTGGGGGTGTACACCCCGACGGCAATGAAGAAGCTGATAACTCGGATAGGTGATGAAGTGGACTGCCCGATCGACGTCCACTGCCACAACGACTTCGGGCTGGCGGTGGCAAACACCGTCACCGCCGTGGAAGCCGGTGCCTCGCAGGTCCAGGTCACCATAAACGGGCTCGGTGAACGGGCGGGCAATGCAGACCTTGCACAGACCGTCATGATCATGGAATCCATCTATGGAGTGAAGACCGGGATCGTGAAAGAGAGACTCGTGGAGACGTCAAGACTGATCTCCAGGTTCTCTGGTATCACGATACCCCCGATCCAGCCGATCGTCGGTGACAACGCCTTCTCCCACGAGAGCGGGATACACTCCCACGGCGTCATCGCCTGTGCTGCTACCTTCGAGCCCGGTATCATGACACCCGAGATGGTCGGGCACCGCCGCAAACTTGCCCTCGGCAAGCACGTGGGCCGCCATGCAGTCAGGCAGATGCTCCAGGAGGTGCACCTCTCCCCAAGCGACGGCGAGCTGGACCGTATCGTCGAGAAGATCAAGTTCATCTCGGTCAAGGGCAAACGGGTGACAGACGCCGACCTCTTCGAGATCGCGGAGACCGTCATGGGCATCGAGAACGGCGGGCGGGCCATCGAGATGGAAGATCTCGCGGTGATGACCGGAAACCACGTGATCCCCACTGCCAGCGTGAAAGCGCTCGTGAACGGCAGGGAACATGTCTATTCCAGCACGGGAAACGGACCGGTCGACGCCGTATTGAAGGCCATCATGGGTCTCCTCTCCACCAAAGTCCAGTTAAAGGACTTCAACATCGAGGCGATATCAGGCGGATCGGATGCAATCGGCCATGTGACCATCGCGGTGGAGGACGAACACGGGCGTATATTCGATGCCAGTGCATCGAGCGACGACGTGGTACTCGCCTCCGCTGAGGCAATGATCAATGCATTGAACATGCTTCACCGGGTGGAGAAGCAGTAAAAAAAATTAT
>LKUF01000041.1 GCA_001412335.1 Methanolinea sp. SDB | reverse complement strand
TTTACCGGGGAGTTTGACCAGAGCGGTGACGGCATGGGGACAGCGGTCCTCGACGTCACCCCTGCCCTGTCAGGTGAGACGCTGACGGTGGGGATAGGCGGCGAGGGAACGTCAGGGGCTGATCTTCCCCTCGAAAACAGGGTTGTGGCCCTTGTCGTGGAATGGAAGGAGGAGATTCCAGTGCCCGCCACCCGGCCGACACCTGAAGCCTCCATAACTGAGTCGGCGATCGTGCAGGTGCCGACAGAGAGCCTGCCTGAGGCAACCATGCCTACTCAGATTCCTGAGACGATCACCGGCGAGCCCGGGTGGGCGGAGAGCATCTCGAGGGCTATCGGCGATCTCTTCTGGAATATACTCGTCCTCTTCGACCCGTCCCTCGGGGAGAGATCCGACCACTTCCCGGAAGTGGTGAGTCCTCCGTCGTCCATGGATACAACCGGGGGGACTCCGCGGGAGGTCGTGATCACGATTATCTCCGATCCGCGGGGTGCTGATGTGTCCGTCGACGGGCAGTTCCTTGCGACGACTCCCTGCCGCCTCGGCATGCAGGCCGGTGAGACCTACGATCTCCTCCTCGTACTGGAGGGATACGAGCCGTACCGGCTTGATATGACCCCCGATGCGGACGGTTTCGCCAACGTCTCCCTGTCACGTTCCCCCGAAGAGGGAGAGACCGGGATCGAAGTACCCGGGGACAGCCCCGAAGACAGGAGACGGTATGGTGGCGTCTATGTCACCTCCTATCCCGGGGACCTCGAACTGAGGGTCGACGGAAAGGACCTCGGCCAGAAGACACCCGCGGTGGTGTTCGGATTGAAAGAAGGTTTCCATTCCGTTGAAGTCAGGAGGTACCGGGAAGGAGTTTCTGTCCCCGAATCCCGGACAAGCCGGATCTGGGTGTACAGGGGGGCGATCTCCCTCGCAAGCTTCGACCTTGCAGGAATCGATCTCTCCCGCCGGATCCGCGTTGTATCTGAAGATGAAGAGAATATCCAGTTCACGGTCGACGGGAGGTACCCTGTCATGAGCACGCCGGCCGAGATCGATACGAGAGGGATCGGTCTCTTCGTCACCAGCGTTGATGACGAATCCTATGTATCGTATTCCATACCCGATGGCCTGCAGTCAGGCAAACCGTTCGGGATAGGAGACTACGAGGGGATACTTCATACACTGGACGTGACCTCAGAACCGGCGGGAGCCGAGATATTCCTCGACGGGATCAGGACAGGCCTGTTTACTCCTTCCCGGCTATCCGGGCTCTCTCACGGATACCACCTGCTCATGGTCACGCTGCCCGGCCATCTCCCCCGCGAAAAGGTGCTCAATGTCCCGCGTGACGACGATTTGCACGTGAGCGGGACGGAAAAATTCATCCTGGAGACCTATCCCAATGGAGGTCTTGTGATCGAGAGCGACCCTGCAGGAGCACGGATATACATAGACGGGATCTCTACCGGGGAGCAGACCCCCTGCACCTTCGAGGGCCTGACACTTGGCATCCACGAGGTGAAGCTGGTGATCGGTGCGGAGAGCCGGAGTTTCGATGCAATCGTCGAGCCGGACAGGCCGAGGAGGTACTGTATCAGTCTCTTATAAACCGGGAGAAAAACGTGCTCATGAGAACCGGTATGCGAAGATGGAAAAACCCGGGTTAAATCTCGATAATCCTGACCGTTTGCAGAAATAATGGCCTGATTCATGGGCAGGAACTTGGCCGATTCTGGAGAACATTTATCTTCTCCCCTATGTAAATTAGAGTATTTAACTCATGTAATGTAATTCCAAGGTGGTATTATGTCAAAAAGATCTCTTGTAAACGTATTGAAAATTATCCTTCTATCAACCATCCTGCTCGTTGGTAGCGTGCACGCAGCGACAACGGAAGTGGATGTCGTACGCTATGCGAGCGACGGAGTGACCATTCTCGACGAGACGACGGTCAATTATACCTGGATGGAAGCAAACCTCCCGGTGCTGGGCGACGGAGTGACGCATTACTATCACCAGGGGCCGGTCTTTGTCGATGATGCAAACGAAACCCTTGAACAGGAGTATCGCTGGAACCAGACGGAGGATACAAATGTCCTGGAGAAAGACATGGGTGCGGTGAAGGGGACCAACCTAAAGGACATCTGTGACCTGGTTGGCGGGATGTCGTCCGGTGAGACGCTTTCTGTCAAGGCGTCAGATGGCCTCTCAAGAACTTTTGCTTACGAGAATGTGTACGGGTACTCCTCCCGGGAAGGCCCGATAGTCCTCACCTGGTATGTGGATGGCCTCGGTGCATACCCCTCCGGTTCTTATCCCGATACCGGTTATTCTGACGGCATGCGACTGGTCTGGTTCGCTGACACTTCAACCAATCCTTGGGGTGTAAATGCCTTTGGGAATTACGACTGGTACCTCGCTGCGGATGAACCATACTGGTATTACTACTATGGCTCAGCTACCGAGAAGTACCCCACAACCACTGGCCTGTCGGTGAAGTACGTCTCGGAGATCAAAATCTATAGCGACGATCCCGCACCTGTCACAGAGATCATATTCGAGGGCAACGTGACCCTGGCAGATGGCACCTTCCTCTGGACGGATTCGGGCGGCACCGAACACACGGTACCGAACCTCACCCCGCACGGTGCACTGGAGGCCGCATTCCAGCAGGACAGCTTCACGTATGGCGGCGGCTGGGCCGGGAGCAAGTC
>LKUF01000040.1 GCA_001412335.1 Methanolinea sp. SDB | reverse complement strand
CCGGCGGCAACACCCATTGTCATCTCCGGTCTTCCTCACCTGTCACGGGATTCCTCCCGGTTCACCCTCGCAACAATCCCAATCGTGTCAAAATAGTCCCCGTTTTCGGCTTTCATCATCTCCACATCCCTCTTCGCGTGGGGGTTATCGCATTCCAGCCAGTCATCCCATGCCTGCCCGTGGCATTCGAGGGAGAAACACCGCTCGATCGTGATCTCTGGCGACCGGCTCCAGAGCGCCTTCCACCACCTGCAGGAATGGAAGTGCACGTCCGCGTCCAGATATGGCTGCAACCTGGGAGGGATTCCCGAGGAAAACTCTTCCTGCAGGCCGGGGACCGAGACCGCGATGGTGCCGCCTCTCCTGATCAGCGGAACGATATGCGTGTCAAGATAATCCTCCTCGAACCCGTAATAATGGAAGGAATCGATGCTCACCACCGCGTCAAAGGAGCTGTTGGCAAACGGCAGTGCATGAGCCTCGGCATGGATGGGGATGATCCTATCCTCGAGGACGAACTGCCTGAACCGCTCGTAGTTATCCGACGGATCGATCCAGAGATCGGCGGCAAACACCGTCACACCATACTCCCTTGCCAGGAATATCGAGGAAAGGCCAGTTCCACAGCCTAAATCCAGCACACGCATCCCGGGCAGCAACCGGGCTTTCTGCATAAGCTCCTCGGCTATCCGGACACAGTTCGGCCCCATCAGGTTTTCTCGGAGGAAGTCTTCTTCAAAGGAGGTCGCATTCCCGAATTTCATGGTATCTCAATCTCTTCTTTCATTGTCATATCCCGATCGGCGGAATCTCCCGTGGAGTATACGGCAACGCGATCTCCCTGATCCCGCGTTCAATCAGCTGGCAGACAATCCTTGGTTCCCATTCCTCTTGTATCGCCTGCATCACGACGATCGAGACCGCCTCGAACTCGATCATCGTCTGCTTGTTGATACGGGTATTCTCTAAAAATTTCCTCCATCCCCACCTCTGGACCAGGGGGATGATGTAGAACCGGTCCAGGGTGACCTTCAGGAGAGCGATGATCCCGGTGAAGATGATGACGAGGATGATCGAGGTGAAGAGCATGTTTCCGAAGTGGGCAATCTCGGATATGATCACGATCAGGATGACCGATATCACGATATCGACGAGCGAGACGAGAAACGAGAGGATGGTGAAGTACCTCGTCTTCCGGTTGATGGAAGCCTGCTTTCTCCTGACGGCACGGTCCATGCCGGCGGTCAGCCTGGAGAGCCTCACCCGGTTCTCCCGGTTATAGTGGCGGGAGAGGCAGTCCGCGATATTTTCTCCTGATTCACCGACCAGCCTCTCCAGCACGTCCCCTGCCTCGCGGAGCGCCCAGTGTAGGTTGTACCGTTCCCGGTGGGCATAGACGTCATCCAGCCAGGAGAATATGTCCTCGTACCGCTCCATCTGGAGCTGGTGAGGGTCGAGTAAATCCGGATCGAACTCGTCAGGGTAGACACGTCGTATGAAATTCTGGACCCTGCACCCGAAGTCGCATGCAGTGGCCGTTTCATCCAGCGAGACCTCTATCTTCCCGTCATACGTCTTTTTCCCTGTCATCCGGCCCGGCTCCTCAATCCTCAGATCTGCTCCTTCCGCATCCTCTCGAACGCCATCTCCTTCCGGACCGTCCTCTTGTACTCGCGGACGCCTTTGAGTGACACTCCCCATCTCCTGCAGAGCGCCCGGATCTCCCGTGCGACAGCGTCCGGGTCCACGTTGTCCCTCCCGAGGATATGGAACATGACCAGCCGCGGCGAATCCGTCGTGTTTAAGACCTGCACCACCAGCCGGTCAGGGTCAAGGCTCCGGGCGGCAAGGTCGATGATCCCGAGCGATAAAAAACCCTTCTCGGTCGGCTCCGCGATAAACTGGACGTAGAAGTAGCCCTCGGGCACGGCGTTCTCCCTGCCCTCCTGGTCGGGATGCCCCCCGCAGGAGCTGACCGTGTACACGTCAGGGAGATCATTGAGTGTCCCGATCAACGTAGTCAACCGTTCGTCGTACTCCGCGGGCACCGAGAGGACGGCAAAGATAAGCTCTTCACGGGTCCGGTCTGCAGAGACCTTCTCGCGTCCCCGTCGCCGGTCAGCCTGCGCCATGATGCCCCTCCTGCACGTATCGCGTCATCTGTCACATCTGTGTTGCTCCCAATCCACTTGAATGCGACGACATTATCCGCCGGTGACCAGTGGGAACGGACAAAACCCCCGTGCCTGCCGAAGCAAAATCAGGGAAGGGACTCGTCCATGTAACCGAGGAACCGCTCCACCGTTGCGGCGGAGTAGGGCCCCTCCTCGTAGGCGGTGGTGAGGGTCAGGCGGCCCCGGAACGTCGAGGCGACCGTCAGAAACCCGTAGGGCCAGCAGACACAGGGGACAATCCGGGCATCCCGGAGACCGATTGGGTTACCGTCCCTGCCGGGGACGGGCAATATATCGTCCTCGTCGATGATGCCGAGGTTTGAAAAGACCGGGGATTTCAGGCCGGAACTCAGGTACCTGTCGGCCATGTCGTCGAAGAACGCATCCACAGCGGCCAATCCCCTTGCATGCAAATCCTCGTAGAAGAGGATGCAGCCGGCGTCGAACGCCCCTGCCTTGCAGAGGGTGGTCTCTGCGGCGATATCACCGATGATCTCCGCAAGACCGGCACCCTCCGGGACGGACAGGGTGAGCTCGAAGGCGATGGAGAGGTTCATCGGCGGGCAGGCATCCAGATCAGGGAGGCTCCGTCGCATGTCTGCCGAGGTCAGTATGCCTCGGGGTGCGTTCCGGTCGGCCGGATCGTCGCGGACCCGGAGGAGTGCGAGGAAATACGCCCCGAGGAGAGCGTCGTTTACCGTGGCCCCGTGCTCTTTTGCAAACGCACCTATGGCCATGAGCCGATCCGGGGCAAGCGTAAGGGACGATACCCGCGGTCTCCCGCGGCCGGTCCGCTCCACAGGGAAACGCCAGCGGTCGATGAAAGGAGTGCTCTCGTCCCTGGCCCGTGTGCGTTCTTCTTCACTGTAACGCGACAGTATCCTGTTCGTGCCCCGATCATACGCACCGGTGGAGGGGGGCCAATAGCCAGGATCGTCGAATATCCCCCGGTATGTGGAGAAGAGGTCACGGGCGAGGGAAAAGAGGCCCGAGACATCGCAGAACCCGTGGTGAATGGTGATGGCCAGGGTATCCCCTGCATCTCCCCGGAAGAGACCGACCCTCACCTGTGGAGCGTTGTAGACACCAAGGGGCGGCGGCGGGACTTCCGGGTCCCGGGCCTGCTCGTGCACCGAGAAGGCTGTTTCCCGGCAGTTGTCAGGCACCACCTCCCAGGCCGGAACGCCGTCCACTACCCGGAATCGCGACCCGAGATAGGGGTTTGCCCCGATCAGCCGTTCTGTTGCCGTCTTCATCTTCGTTTCGTCGAGACGTCCGTCGAATGAGAGCACGATGTGGATCGAGGGTTCGTAGATCCGCTCAAAAAAGACATTGAAGAGATCGAAGGCTGGGGCGGGGTGACGATTCATGGTGATACATCGACGGCGGGGGTAATGGTTCTTGAGGATTGTGGCGGGAGACTACCTTTATTACCCTGTGAGTTCATTCCGCTCATCATGCCACTGTTTATCATACTCGGGAAGCTCTCGGACAGGGCGATTGAGAAGATGAAGGAGGCGGAGGAGCGTGACGCCCGGGCGGAGCAGGCGATCAGGTCCGCCGGGGGCAGGCTCATCGCCCACTACTATGCCATCGGGAGGTACGATGTCGTGGACATCGTGGAACTGCCCTCTGCAGAAGTCCTCGCAAAAGTCGTAATCGAGATCGGGAAGCACGGCACCGTCAGCACCGAGACGATGACCGCCTTACTCCCTGAGCAGATGTACGAGATGGCGAAGAGACCGTAGG
>LKUF01000039.1 GCA_001412335.1 Methanolinea sp. SDB | reverse complement strand
GCACATGCTGGGTATTTTTATGCTCTGCCTGGCGCTCATCGGTAGTTCGGCGGCACTATCACTGGGTGACCTCCAATCCAGGTCCCGGATCGGGCTTATCGATATCGGATATTCTATTTCACCAACCCCCTCCGGAACATGTGAACTGTGCGGGATACCAGAAACACCCGTAGCAACCACCACCGCAACAACAACTCTGTCCCCTTCAGAGAGAATTTCCGGGAAACTGAAAGAGCTGATAGCACCGTCGACAGACATCGGTTCCATAACGATCATCCCCGAGGAAGAAGCGGTACGCATCGCATTGACCGAAATCGAAAGATACTACACCTCTCCAACGCCAACTCCGACGCCTACACCAGCGCCCACTGTAAGGGTCCTGAACACCTGTCCGCCGGATATACCGGTAGGTGAATTGCACTTTGGTCGCATTCGGTATACTGATGGAACGTATCTGTATAATGTATTTGATGATAGTGGTACTGAATGGAGAGTAGGAGAAGGCTGCCCCTGTGATTGCACGTACTACGATCTGAATGCCGGCTGGGATGTAGTAAAAACGGGGCCATGTGACAGTCTGTTTAAATAGTCTGGCAGTCGCGGGATAGGAACACAACAGTTACTGACCAATTTCCGCCCATTCTTTTTTGCCTTTTCTTCTGAAATTTAGGATTCGATTGAGGTTGTATTGTAATCTCCCAATCAATTCCAATAAATCCTATAATTCATTCATACCGCACCTGGAGTTGACACAAAGAAATTAGGATGCGTAACATTTCAATTTGTGTTACATATCTGTTTTCCGCTTCAAAAACGAAAAAATTTCCAGGCATTTTTGCAATCCGGGTAATGATTTTTCCATCGAACCGTGCGGTTACAATGTTCAACTTTTCGCACAGAAAACGTATTAACGATGAGCGACTATTGGCTCGTGTCGCAGGGGGGTTTTCCAGATACACATATCAATAAATCCCGCTGCAGCCCGAAGGCCAAAAACGGTATCGGTTTTTCGGAAAAACCCTTTTTCGCGTTGTGCCTTCGTGAAAGATAAGAAGTGGGGGAGAAGATGAACTACACGAAAAGATACCTGGCAGGCATTGCAGGTGCGCTCCTCATCTGCGTTCTCGTCGTCGGTCCGGCAAGTGCCTACGACGCGGATACCGCCTGTGCGAGCCTATTGGACGTTATCGCAGGGGGTGGCGACCTTACAGCACTCGAACTGGTCATTATAGACCTGGACGGTTCGTATAACACGCAAAAACTCTGGACCGAATCAATAATCGATCCCGAGGTTTCGCTTGCTGCAAAACTCCGCAATACCATTGAAGACGATGACCGGGCACGTGATATATCCCGGATAATCCTGACCCTGGTTTCCGGAGAGGAGCGGGTCTCGTATAAGCTCTCTCCCGGAACCAGCGTGTTCGTCGAACTTGCAGAGCCCGTCCCCTTCCCGGAGTTCCCAGATAACGTTCCCGAAGAGACGAAACGCATGCTCTTTATCATGAA
>LKUF01000038.1 GCA_001412335.1 Methanolinea sp. SDB | reverse complement strand
CAGATGAGCGGGGCCCCGTTCTGGTTCAGTTCTTCCATCTTTCCAAAGTACGGCGGGACATAGTGGTGCTCATGAACCTTGTGGCTGATAAAGGCGTCTCTCCCCATCTGGAGGAGCGGATTTGTCTTCTTCTCGTAGCCGATCGTCGTGTATTCATGGTCGCTGATCTCTGATCCGCATACCGATCCGGCTCCGTGCGCGGGACAGACGATGACCCCGTCGCCGAGGGGGAGGATCCTGGTGAAAAGGCTCTCGTGGAGCAACCCGGAGACTTCCGCCCTCTTTTCCGGACCATATAGATCTGTTCTGCCCGCATCGCCTGCAAAGAGGGCGTCGCCGGTAAAGACGAGGTAAGGGGTGTTGGAGACAGCCCTGTCTGTCACCACGATGGAGATGCTCTCCATGGTATGGCCGGGGGTCTCGAGCACCAGCAGGTCGAGGTCGCCTGCCTGGAACCGATCTCCCTCGTGGACCGGGTTTCCATAGGAGAAATTCATCTTTGAACCATGAAAGATCTCTGCACCACAACGGGCGGCAAGCTCACCTGATCCGATGACATAATCCTCGTTCCGGTGTGTCTCGAAGATGTGTGTGATCCGGGCGTCGTGGCTCCCTGCAATCGACAGGTATACGCTGCAATCCCGACGCGGGTCTATCACTGCGGCAGAACCGCCTGAAATGACGATGTAGGAGTTGTGCGCAAGCCCGGCAGAGACAATTTTTTCCAGTATCATACCCTGTATTCACCAACTTTCCAATCATCCCAAGCCTCTGATTAAACTATCTGCACCAGTCACCGGCACAAACCAGGTTCTTCGCTCACGGACTCTGGCCGGGATCAGCCTCTTGTATCAGTGTGGACAAATCCCACGTTGTATGTGCGGACGCTTCACCATCTCATTCACCGTAGGATTTACCGATCGTTTCAGGGTACAGATCCCCGAACCGCTCCCTCCACCGAGATATAATGTAGCCCCTTCGCAGCAGGTGCCGGTCATTGTATGTGGAAAAGACGGGAATCGCGAGATCATAGAGATGCAGTGGGGTCTTCTCCCGGCATGGTCGCACGATCCGGCATCAGCGCATCGTCCAATCAACGCCCGCGCCGAGACCCTCACGAAACGTCCCGCCTTCCGGTCCCTGGTCCGACACCGCAGGTGCCTCGTCCCGGCCACCGGTTTTTATGAATGGCAAAAAATTGGCAAAAGACGCCTTCCGCACTATATCCGCCGGAAAGACGGGGACTTCCTTGCATTTGCCGGGCTCTACGATATATGGAAGCCGCCGGCATCCATGCCCCACATCTCGTTTGCCATCGTAACCACAGAACCAAACGACGCCGTTGTACCGTACCACGACCGCATGCCGGCCATTCTCCGGGAGAACGATGAAGCATGCTGGCTTTCACCAGACCCGATTCCTGAATACGAACTGCAAAAGATGCTTGCTCCATACCCGTCCGGGCTCCTGGAGTCCTGGCAGGTATCATGCCTTGTCAACAATCCCGATCACGAGGGCGCGGAACTTCTCGCGAGGCAGAAGGATATCAACTCATTTTTCTGATCGTATCCTGCACATGAATGGCAATTCAGGATATTTCTTAATACGAAGGGGATAACTCCTTCTTAACCACGATATCATGGGCATGCGCTGTAGACTGGCTTGCGATAGAAAGAATTAGCCCGCGCGAAGATCCAATTTTGGTTTCCGCTAAATATAAATACTATTTTGGCTTAAGATAAAGCGCATATATTGGTCTTTACTCGCGCAGATTTCCGGGTTGGCTAAAATTTATCTGGATCTTTTACAATCAGCCGCAAAAACCACCAGCGGGAGACCAGCCAAAAAAACTCAAAAGGAGTGAATGTTTACATGAGAAACCCGAAGTACATCACCTCAGTTGACAGGATCGAGAACCTGTCAGAGAATGAGCGGAACAAGCTTCGGGAGGTGACCGAAAGATTCGCCTTCCGTTCGAATGAATATTACCTCTCCCTGATTGACTGGGATGACCCGGAAGATCCCATACGAAAGATCATCATACCTGACACGAGGGAACTCGAGGACTGGGGGGAGCTCGATGCTTCGCATGAGAAAAATTATACGGTAGCGCCGGGAATCCAGCATAAATACATGCAAACTGCATTATTCCTTGCAGTGGACGTATGCGGAAGTTTCTGCAGGTTCTGTTTCAGGAAACGTCTCTTCATGAATGATGTCGACGAGATCGCGAAGGACTATTCTGCCGGGATAAAATACATACAGAATCATCCCGAGATCACAAACGTCCTCATCACCGGTGGTGATCCGCTTATCCTGGCAACCCCGAGACTGGAAGCCCTGATCGCGCAGATCCGAAAGATTGATCACGTGCAGATAATCCGGATCGGAAGCAAGATGCTCGCCTTCAATCCCTACCGCATATTAAACGATCCTGCCCTTCCCGATATGATACGCCGGTACAGCAGTCCCGAGAAGCGGATCTACATCATGGCCCATTTCAACCATCCACGCGAGATCACTCCGCAGGCAATCGAAGCCCTCGATCTCCTCCGTGACGCCGGGGCAATCATCGTGAACCAGACACCGCTGCTGCGTGGAATCAACAGTGATCCGCAGGTTCTTGCCGAACTCTTCAGAAAACTCTCGTTCATCGGAGTTCCCCCGTACTATGTGTTCCAGTGCCGCCCGACCCTTGGGAACCGACTATTCGAGATGCCTGTCGAGGAGGCCTACGAGATATTTGAGAAGGCCAAGACCGGATGCTCGGGACTGGCGAAACGGGCGAGGTTTGTCATGTCACATGCAAGCGGAAAGATCGAGGTGGTCGGAAAGACGGAAGGTTCCACGTTTTTCAAGTACCACCAGGCAGCCGATCCCCTCGATATGGGCAGGTTCATGGTATTCAGGAGCAACCCCGATGCCTACTGGTTCGATGATTACACCGAGCAAATCGATGATTACCGCGTATCTGGTGACGAAGACGAGGATATCCCGGTCTTTCCTTCAGGCGGTTATATACGGGATGACTCCAGTGCAACCGGATAAGGCTGACAGGACTGGGTTCCTATTTACCCTTCCTGAAAAAACCCATCGGATCCCGCCAGTTCACTGAAAAACCGGTCTTTTTCCCCGGGAAAACTCCTTCGGTAACAGATTTTACATCCTCGATCGAATAAAATGCATGGGGATTGAACTGCATTATCGTCCCAACCACGTCCGGCAGGTTCTGTCGCTTTATGATCATGAGGAGGACTCTTACCTTCCCTGTTGCTCCCTCGGCATCCAGGATCGTGATCCCATATCCTTTCTCTCTCAAATGCGATACCAGGGCGGTTGCATCCCTCTTCGTGATCACCCTGACTACGACTGTGCCAAGCAGGAGGCGCTCCTCGACCGCCATGCCAAGGAATGTCCCTGCGGCAAAACCGCCTCCGTAGGCAATGTATGAGTAGACATTGGTTATGTTGGTCATTACCTGGGAAATTGCGACAAGCCATATGATCACCTCGAAGAACCCAACCACGGGAGCCACGTATTTTAAGCCTTTTGAGATAAAAATCACGCGAAGCGTCCCAAGGCTCACGTCAGCCAGCCGTGCAAAAAAGATGAGGAGTGGGATAATAACCCACGTGAAGACTTCATATTCTGCGGGTATACCTACCATTTTTCACGCCTACAAAGTACCTGCAGATGTATTTGGACAATCATCTCAAAAAGGAATCTGTCAAAATCCTCCGCACTCTGACCGGGGAGAAGGAGGGGAGTCCGGAACCGGTTAAACGGATCGCAATCCCGGCACTATCTCCTCGCATCGAGTATCTTTTGTATCGTTGACTCCCTGTCAACCGCCCCGGTCTTCCTTCCTGACAGTCTCCCGCCAAACGTATCCTTCTCCTTTCGGTAAAAGATTCCAAGCCCGATGGGTGCATCGCTGTTATAGTCCCACTCCCGCATTCGACTGCACGCCTGGTCAAAATCGCTCTCGTCATGGTCTTTTAACCTGTACATCCTCTCCCGGTAGTACGAGGTCATGTTGAAATACGTGGCGCATATCTGGAGAATGTCCACGTAGGAAAAGCCCCTGTGCCGAATCGCCTCCACAATGGTCTCCTGGAGTGCATCCATCTGCAGGCTGGACTCCCTTGCGATAAAAGTCCCTCCTGATGCCAGCACCAGTTCAAGGGGGTTGAAGGGTTCTTCGATCGTTCCTTCAGGGGTTGATCTGCCCCGGAACCCGAGGGGGGAGGTGGGAGTGTACTGCCCGGTGGTGAGGCCGTACACCCTGTTGTTGTGCACGAGCAGGGTGATGTCGACATTTCGTTTGGCTGCAAAGACCAGGTGGTCCAGTCCCTCTGCATAGGCATCGCCGTCACCTGCGCAGGCGATCACGGTCAGATCCGGATTTGCCAGCTGTATCCCCGTGGCCACGGGGATCGTCCTCCCGTGGATCGAGTAGAAGCTGTTGATATTCATGTAGTCCGCGATCTTTGCATGGCACCCGATGCCGGAGACCAGTACAACCGAGTCGAGGCTCTTGCCCTCCTTTGACAGGGCTTCCAGGATATTTCTCAATGCAAACTGTATCATGAAATTTCCGCAGCCCGGGCACCACGTATTCTGTGCATCCGTGATCAGTGAACGCCTTGTCATGCGAGCACCTCCTTTACCCGGGCAACGAGTTCCTCGACGGAGTTCGGCCGTCCGTCGTAGCGGAGGACCTGGTCATCTGTCGGGAACCCGTAACCCGAAATCAGCATGGAGAGCTGGCCGTATGCGCTGTCCTCCACCAGGACCAGCCTTTCGACTCCTAAAAGGGCTTTTTGGAATGTTTCGATTGGGAACGGCCAGAGCACGACAGGCTGGATCAGTCTCAACCCGAGACTATCGGCCACCTCCGTGCATACGGACAGGTTCGAACCCCAGCAGAGTATCGCGGTGGACGCGTCGGCCTTTCCCCTCACAATTACACTCCCGAGATCCTCCACTGCAGCCTGCAGCGATGCAGCCTTCTGTTTCCGTTTATCGGTCATGATACGGATCGTATCCGCATCTTCGGTCGTGATACCCGCTTCATCGTGAGCGTACCCATTCACCTTGATCACTGCCCCGGGGCCTGGTGGGTGAAGCATGGGAGAGATGCCGTCACGGGTCAGGGTATAGCGCCGGTAATCATCTGGATCTGCCTTCCCCTTTGCCTTACCGATATCAGGGGGAGCAACACGTTCGAAACTGTAGCTCCCCTCGCAGAGCGTCTTGTCGGCAAGGATTATTGCAGGGATTTGGTACTTCCACGCCATCGACAGTGCCAGGGAGGACCAGGTGAAGGCCTGTGCAGCATCCCCGGGGGCGATGACAAGGCGCGGAAACTCACCATGCCCGGCATGAATCATGAAATGCAGGTCGGTCTGCGCGGTGTACGTTGGAACCCCGGTACTCGGGCCGGTCCTCTGGCCCATGACAACGACGGCCGGGAGCTCTGCCATGCCGGCAAGCGAGAGCCCCTCTGTCATCAGGCAAAAACCTCCGCCTGAAGTGCAGACCGCGGCTTTCTTGCCGGCATATGCAAATCCAAGGGCCATTAAAAAGACCGCGATCTCGTTTTCCGGGTGGACCACATCCAGCGGGAGATCAACGGCCGATTCGGCAAGGAAATGGAGGATATTTGACGTAGGTGTCATCGGGTAGGCCACGAATGCTTCGAGTCCGCCGTGAAGAAGGCCGATTCCGATCGCCTCGTTCCCGGTGAGGATCGGGTGCGTTTCCTGGGCGATTGGCTCGATTTCGTGGGCGACATGGGCCGCATCATAGCCCCTTCTTGCCACCTGGAGATTCTTTTCAAGCTCTTTTGGAATTTTTTGGCGGAATACCGATTCGAGGACTACCCACTCGATCCCGGCGGATCGGGCAAACGCACCGATGATACAGGAATTCCCCATCACCGCGGGAGCATCCAGCTCTGTTAATATTTCAGAGACCGGGACTGGGATCCCATCCGTGTCCACCCGCCCGGAATCAAATAGAATCGTGGTCTCATCCCTGATGAGATCACCATGGAGATCAATAGAATCCTGGTTTAAGGCAAGAATAAAATCTGCCCTGTTCCGGTGCGCACCAACCGGAGATCCTCTTCCCCTGACCAGCGCAAAATTGTGCCCCCCCTTGATCAGGGAGGGGTAATCGAAATACATGTAGACCCGGTACCCGATATGGTTCAGGAGATGGGCAACGATGAGTCCTGC
>LKUF01000037.1 GCA_001412335.1 Methanolinea sp. SDB | reverse complement strand
TTTGCGATCGACGGATCGAGGCTTATCAGCAATACGACGGTGAAAATGGATCTTGTCACGGTCGAGGGGACACCCGTCCAGGGTCTTGCGGCCAACTTCACGGCTGGACCACTTACCGGGACCGCCCCGCTGTCGGTCGGTTTCACAGACACCTCCACTGGCAACCCGCAGTTCTGGAAGTACGACTTCGGTGACGGGTTCTCATCGGGTTCGAAAAACCCGGAGCATACCTACCGGTGGCCCGGCACCTACACGGTAAAGCTGACCGTGACAGGATTCGGACCGGGCCATACCCTGGTCTCCAACAGCACGACACGGCAGGACCTGGTGGTCGTGCAATAGGGAGATAATTCTTTTTTCGTCCATAATCAAGCCATCCAAAAACCGTGCATTCACGAAGACCTCAACATTTATACCCTTTGAATGCTCCTTATCGCGTGAATATCGTATCCTGAAAAATTGTATATCGGGGATACCCTCAGTTCCGGAAATGACCGCAGTGGCCATTTGTAATACAAGGTGCTGCCGGACCTGCCTGCCCGGCATTGATCTGGGGAAGGAACGAGGGATCTGCAAAGGGAGGCGGTATCGGAATCAATGTGGGAGGTATTTCACATGGACCTGAAAAAGATTGTATTGCTGATATGTTCCATCCTGTGCGTTGTTTTCATTGTGGTTCCCGGTCAGGCGTACCATATCCCAACCGCGGATGAAGGACTGCTGACGACGGACGGTTGCTCCATTGGAGCGTATCTCGGGGGAAACCAGGGTGTTGACGGCCCGAACCATTACCAGAGTACCCGGCCGGACAAGTCCCCGTACGAGACGCAAATCCTTGACCCGGGCATTCCCTACGGGAAGATCAATACCGGGATCGAGACGTTCCGGGCCGCGGCGGGAGCCCAGCACCTCATATTCTCACGGTACGTCGATCTCTCGACCGCTCCCTACGACAACAACTATGAGAAGAAGCAATATGTCCGGTCGCCGACAATGGCGCAGTGGGCAGAGGAGGTCATAAAGAAGGGCGGCGTCCCGATGATTGTCCTTGACCCGTGGGCGTTCACCAATAGCCAGGGGATCCTTGACCTCTCATCGAATGGGGCATATCCGGGCGATGGTTTCGGGAACGGAAGAGAACACATTGCCAAATTTGCCGGGCAGCTCGACGCCGTCAGCAGGAAATATGCTGACAGCAACGGGAAATCTGCCACTATCCTGGTCGTATTCGGGCAGGAATTCGAGAGCCACAACGAGGCAAACCCACCCTCCAATCCCAATACAAACGGACCGCATCAGCAGGCGTTCCGCAGCATGTTCCGTGAGGCATACACGATATTCCATGAGAACGCAAACGAGAACATCCAGCTGGTCTGGTCCGGCAACGTGGCCGATACCTGGGAGTCAAAGAAGTGGTGGTGGCCGGGGTATGACAACGCCATGAATGAACTCCCGGACGATTCCGTCGACTGGGTCGGGCAGACGCGGTACCACTGGGATATGAACCAGAATCTTAGTGACATGGAAGACTACTACCAGCACTACTCGGTGCAGAAGAACAAGCCGTTCATCTTCACCGAGACAGGGGCCGATGCGAGCGGTGCCGGAGGAGGGTGGAGTGAAAGCACTCAGCTCTCCCTTGAACGGGACTGGATTGCCAAGCTATACAATGCCACCACCCTGTCTTCGGACTTCAAAAACATAAAAGGCATCGTCTGGTTCAATGTTGCGAAACATGAAGGCGGGATCGACAAGAATTTCCTGCTGCCTGATGGGGCGTGGGTGGATCACGGGTATGCATCACCCGGCGAAGTGAAATCGCAGTCAGATCCGTCGAAGATGATGGAGGATCTCTATCCGAACGCCATAAACCAGTCATATTTTATCCCCCCGCCACCGGCACATCTCCCTGGTGAAGAGCCTCTCTTCTATGCCGATTTTTCGGCCGACCCCCTCCAGGGCGACGCCCCGCTCACCGTGCAGTTCACCGACGAATCGAGCGGAAACCCCATCCAGTACCTCTACGACTTCGGTGACGGTGTAACCTCGCGGTCGAAAAACCCGGAGCACACCTACCTTGTACCCGGAGACTACACGGTCAGCCTGAAGACCTGGAGGATTGAGGGGAGCACCCTCGTGGAGACGTCGACGGTAAAGGAG
>LKUF01000036.1 GCA_001412335.1 Methanolinea sp. SDB | reverse complement strand
TTTCCGACTGTGTGCCTTCTCAAAAAAAAAGAATATTTCCTATTCCGCCATCACCGGGTATACATCCTGATACCCGTCTCCCGGCAGCACAACCTCTCCCAACCGATTATCCAGGTCAGAGAGGTCGCTTAAGATGATCGATCCTGAAGATATGGTATAGAGCACGTCATCGATGTAGAGCGATCGCCGGACTGCATCCGAGGATCCATACCAGGAATAGGGATCGTATCCTTCGCTGTGCGTGACGGTCCCCCTCTCCACAAACCCGGTATCGGGGGTTATCCCGAAGACATACGCTCCCTGCCAGGCCTTGTGGCTGTACGGTGCACCGGGTGCAGCCGACGCATAGACCTTCACGACTTCGCGGACGGGAATTACCAGGAGATTCTTCTTCTTGTCAAAGAGGAATGCCCGGTGGTCGTGAAGGGCTTCCGAGTCGGTCCCCGAATCCCCTATCTCCACCCTGTCGACGAGCGTTGGATTGTTCACGTCCCTGACGTCGAAGAGGGCGATCTTTAACCCTTCGACCGATACCCCGCCCCACTGGTTCTCCGCAGTCTCCTTGCCGACCCCGATGATGTAATCCGAATCGTAGGGGTGGAGGTAATCGGAATAACCGGGGATCTTCAGCTTGCCGAGAATCCCCGGGTTTTCCGGGTCCGAGAGATCGATCACGAAGAAGGGATCGATCCGCTTGAAGGTCACCATGTAGAGGCGGTCGCCGATGAACCGTGTCGAATAGATCTGCTCGTCCGGGGCGATGAATTCGAGTTCTCCCACAGTCTCCATATCGGAATGCAGCACGTATACGTTGCTATAACTGTATGAACCGGAACCGGATTGCCAGCCCTGGACGGTTGTCGCTACCCGGAGGTAGCCGCCCGACTCGTCCATCGAGAACTGGTTTTGCAGGTGGCCGGGCACGTCGCCGGTGGACCTGTATGCCACGTGTCCGTTGCCGATTGCGAACCGGTGTATCACTGTGCCGTCCCGGGGTTGGTCACTCGACGCATATATCTCCATGGAAGACTGGGAATCCCATACGGGGCCCGGATACATGGCCGGCCTGGTGTAGGCGATATACAGGTTGTCTGCAGATGCATAGAGGGTCGTCGAATAGCCGGACAGATAGGTCTGTGATTCGACAGGTCTCTCGTCGGTAACGGAAAACGCCGTGATGGTATTGTACACGAAATTGTCCCACGGGACCTTGAAGTAGTAGATATCAGGGCTCGTATCCTTTCCGGTGCTGTCCTTTACGACCGGGACAAGGGGTTCGTCACGGTGCCAGGGGACCGACTCGGTTGTCATGACATACACGTGCTCCCCGATCATGCGGGAATTGGCATAGGATCCGGAGATCGCGATATCACGGAGGAGTTCTGGATCTTCCCTGTCCCGGACATCATACACGTAGGCATGGGTCATCTGTCTCGAGACCGGCACCGGTGCGACGCTGGAAGGAGGAGTTATGTATTCCTGGTCCAGCATATTCGCAAACACCACCAGCCGGTTGTCCTTCAGGAACAACTCTACCGGGTTGCCCTGAAGCGGAATGCGGGAGACTATGGACGCTTTCTCTGCCGGGAACGCATCGACGATTGCGAGGGTCTGGCCCGAAATGATATAGATATACTTCCCGTCATTCTTCATGAAATCCGCCTCGTCGACTCCTGCAACCTGTATGTTGGTAGTCGAGTATTCCCCACCCTGTGCGGCCGGCACAGTTACCGTTGAATCCGAGTAACCTCCCGGCATGCCGGCTTCGGATTTCAGGCCAGTATCCGGTCGTGCGACATCCGGCACACCATAGCCTGAATGGGAGATCTTCTGGTTCTCGGATAGATAGCTCTTCAGCTGGCCTGTATCGGCAAATTTCCCGATCTCGTCTTCGGGTGAGAGAGAAGATCCTTCTCCCTGCAGTACCGAAAAGCCGATAATCGCGGAGATTATGATCGCTCCGGCAACAACAAGAGCGACCATCCACCTGTCTGTCATCGTGGCATCACCAAACTCATTTGGGAGGAGATGGCATTCCAAAGATGAAGTAAATTGCTTTAACTGCGAACTTTTTCGCAATTATGGGCCGGAGACGGATGATTCCTTCAATGATCTTTCCTGGACCGCAACGGACCCCAGGAAAAAGAACTCGTATTCGTTTCAGAAAAAAAGGTGATGGGGCAAAAAACTCAATACGGATCCAGTATCTTCAATTTCTTCTCAATATGGGGTGAAACCGGATAATATCGTGGATCTGCCGTATTCATCGATTCGAAATAGTCA
>LKUF01000035.1 GCA_001412335.1 Methanolinea sp. SDB | reverse complement strand
GATATGTCGATGCCGATGAACCGCCGCCCTGACCTCCAGGCCGCAACACTGGTGGTCCCGGCACCATTGAAGGGATCGAGGACGATATCCCCCCTGTACGAGAAGAGTTTCATCAGGCGGGCAGGAACCTCCTCGGGAAACATGGCCGGGTGCCCGTACTCTTTCATCCTGGTCTCCGGGGGAATGGTCCACCGGCCCTTCACCCACTCCTTGAATTCATCTGGGGTGATATCGATCGAATCCCGCTTCCCCGCCTTCTTGTGAGTGTCCCTGTCAAACACCTCGATAAACTCCCAGGTATACTTCAGGTATGGCATCGAGGGTGAGCACCAGCTCCCCCAGGCAGTGTATTTTGCATTGTAATTGTTCTTCTCCCACAAGATCTCCGCTTTCCACAAAAGGCCGATCTTCTGGAGCTGGCCCGAGATGATGTGGTGGGTGGGGATATAATCTGAATAGAGCGGCTGGATGTTTACTGCGAGCCTTCCCCCGGGTTTCAGGACACGGTAACACTCCTTCCAGACCGTATTGAGCCGGTCGAAATACTCGTCCCAGTCATGGGTGTCGCTGTGCCTGTCACCGGCATAAGCATGGCCGAAGTTGTACGGCGGGGAGGTGATGATGATATCGACACTCTTCTCCGGAAGGGTTGAAAGGACGGATGATGCGTCTCCGCAGATGATCGAATTGACATACCCCGTAATCCCGGGAGGGTATTCATGGAAGATGGACTCCTTCGCATCCCTCGTCCCTCCCCGGATTCGTGCCTTGCCGTCCTTATCAGCAATTTTATGCGCCCGTGGTTGTCGGGATGCCATTGATCGGTAATATCTCCCTTGAAGACGAATAACTATTCTGGTAGCGCGGATGGGACGATCACGTAACCGACATGGTGTCCCGGAACCGCTGTAACGGTGAAAACCGTTTAATGTGACTTCAGAAGAATTATTACAGGCGATTTGGAACATGCTGGATATTGAGGATCTGCACGTGATGATTGGGGACAGGGTGGTTCTCCATGACATCAACCTGCACATAGGAGAGGGTGAGACCCATGTCCTGATGGGGCCGAACGGCTCGGGCAAGACCACGCTTCTCCGGGCGATAATGGGATTCGGCGGCCTTGACATCGCGAAAGGCAAGATACTGTTTCGGGGGAGGGATGTTACGCGGCTTCCGATACACGAGCGGGCGAAGATGGGAATGGGAATGCTCTTCCAGCGTCCGCCAACGATCGCCGGCCTGAAACTGGGAAAACTCCTGGCAGTCACGTCAGGCGAGGATACCGCGGTTGTGAACGAGTACGCCAAATATTTGAATATGCACTCTTTCCTCGATCGGGCCATCAATCTTGGGTTCTCCGGGGGAGAGATCAAGCGGAGCGAGGTGCTGCAGTTGATGGTCCAGGGCCCAGATTTCGTGATGCTCGACGAGCCTGAGAGCGGAGTCGACCTGGAAAACATCACCCTGATTGGAAACGCCATCGCAAAACTGCTTGAAAAAGATGTGCATATCGTGAACCGGAAGAAGAGCGGCCTTGTAATAACCCACACCGGCTACATTCTCGATTACCTCGATGCTGACTTCGGGCATGTCATGTGTGACGGAGAGTTCCGCTGCCACGGGAACCCGAGGGAGATTTTGAAGGTGATCAAGACATCAGGCTACAAGGAGTGCCTCGCATGCCAGAAGATATAGACAAGATGGCCGACCTCTCACCCGAGGACCAGGATCGCCTGGCCCGGACCGGTCTGGAGGTGGACATGAAGAACCGTTCCGGCAGTTTCTTCCAGGTTGACCAGGAGATCAAGGAGATCGCGTCCCTCCAGGAGGGAATTGAAGTCCACTCCCTTGCCGATGCACTGCGGAAGTACGACTGGCTCTCCGATTACCTCTGGAAGGCGGTTCCAAAGGACAAGGACAAGTACACCAGGTACGTGGCGGAGCAGGAGGATCCGAGGGGTTTCGTGGTCATTGCACGGGAGAACAGCCGGTCTGTGTACCCCCTCCAGGCCTGCCTGTTCCTTGCAAAGACCAGCGTCCAGCATGTGCACAATATCGTGATTGCCGAAAAAGGAGCGGAACTCCACATCATATCCGGGTGTGCAAGCGCCAGTTACACGAAGAAGGGATCGCATATCGGCGTGACAGAGTGCTATGTCGGCGAAGGAGCCCATGTCACCTCGACGATGATCCACAACTGGGGCGAGGAGATCAGCGTATTCCCCAGGAGCGCATCCATTGTGCAGGAAAATGGCGTTTTTCTCTCCAATTACATCTGCATGCAGCCGGTGCGAAGGATAGAGATGGCCCCCATTGCCCGGCTCGAGGGGAAAAATTCTGTCGGCCGTTTCAACAGCATCGTGATAGCCCCTCCCGGATCATACCTGGACCTTGGATCGGTGGCACAGTTGTCTGCAGAAGGTGCATCGGCAGAGCTCATGACCCGGGCAATCACCACCGGCGGGCATATCATATCCCGGGGCCTGATCGAAGGGCAGACCAGGAGGACAAAAGGACACATCGAGTGCAAGGGCCTGATCCTGAAAGACGGGACGATCCATGCAATCCCTGAGATAAAGGGAGAGGTGGTTGATACCGAACTCTCCCACGAGGCCGCCGTCGGAAAGATCGCACGGGAAGAGATCGAGTACCTGATGTCACGGGGTCTTGACGAGGAGGTGGCAACCGCAACCATCATCAGGGGATTCCTTGATGTCAGGATTGACGGGTTGCCCGGTGTTTTACAGGACCAGATCGATGCAGCGATCGATGCGGCAGAGAAGGCCGGTTTTTAAAGGCCCACTGCAATATTTTTTATAGAGGCGGTCCCGCATAGGGGAATGTGATGGATACGAGTGATGATCGATGGACGTCGATACGAGACAGGATGGTAGCCCTCCAGATCGAGGCACGGGGTGTCAGCGATCCCCGCGTGCTCGATGCCATGAGGACCGTCCCCCGGCACCTTTTTGTTCCCGATTCGTGCCGACAAGCGGCGTACAATGACTCTCCCCTCCCGATCGGTCACGGGCAGACCATTTCACAGCCGTACATCGTGGCGGTCATGACCGAACTGCTGGAACTTGCTCCCGGTGACAGGGTGCTCGAGATCGGCGGGGGAAGCGGCTACCAGGCAGC
>LKUF01000034.1 GCA_001412335.1 Methanolinea sp. SDB | reverse complement strand
AGAAAAGTATAAAAAACTTTATCGGTTAATTTTGTTCATATTGGATTAAAAGGCGTCTGATCCATCCAACCAAATCCTTTTTTTTCCATCGCATCATTTCTTTTTCCCACTCCGGTCCAAACGGGATATATTCGCCATCCGCTTCGGCGGTCAGGATGCCGGTTACGAGTTCTCTTTCATCCGCCGCCCACCGGGCCTTGGCGCATTGCGGCATATCGCGCCACAGATCGTCGCATGCGGTTATTAATTTATGCAGAATTCGTCCAGGTTCCATATTTTCTCCTTGGATCACTTTTCGCCGGATTCCCCCAGCAGTTTTCGAATGTAATCGGTCCGGATCCGCAGCCTCCCACGGATTCGGACCGATTCCAACTCGCCGGCCTCGCACCAGCGGTATATCGTCCTCCGGTCAACTCTCAGGATGCGGGCGCACTCGTCCGGGGTCAAAACCGTCCGGATGTTCAACATCTGCCGGTCCGTCAGTGTGTTCATACACGCGCTTCCTCCGCGATTGCTTCCATCATTCGGGTTTTTACGATGTGCGCCGCGCGCACGTTGAGCGCCGGATGCACCCACCGCCGCAAGGGCCACCCTGCCCGTGACCCGCATACCGGGCAGGTCCCAGGGTCTCGTTTGTCGGTGTAAACTTCCTCGCAATCCAGGCAGATCCATACCGCATGCAACTTTGCCATCACGCCACCTCCTCAAGTTCGGTTTCGTGAGGAGTGATCACGAAATCTTCGCTTTGCGTGATCGAAACTCCCGCCACCTGGCGCGCGATCTCCGGTTCAGCCAGCACCGCCTCCTTGTTAATGTCTTCAATCGTCCGGATGAACCGGGTCAGCCCCAATGCCTTGAACGATGCGATGATGTTATCCTTGCCCCTCAGAGACACGCGAGGCGGCCGCATGCGCCAGTTCACCTTACCGGCGGCCATCACCGCGTGCTTGACTTTGCCTCCCTGGGTCAGCTCGGCGCGATGGGCCTCGCACCACGTCTGCACCCCGGCCGACAGCCGCTTGATTTTTTCTCCCAACGGCAGCGCGGCCGCTTCGTAACGTTCCTTTACTACGGCCATCTCGTCATTCATGTCCGCCCGCAGCCTCTCGCGCTCGCGCTGGAACCGGCCGATATCGCCGATATATTCGTTTGCCTCATCCCTGCTCTGCGGCACGGTGAAGGCGGCCGCGGCCGCCTTGATTCGTTTTGCCTGTGCCTGCGCCATCTTTTTTTCCCTCCTTTAACTTCAGATTTTGAACTTTTCCCTTTCGCTCACTTCGTGCCCGTCCCGCCGCCGCGCCAGCAGATATGCCTGCAAACAGGCGGCAATGCATTCGGCGCGAACCAGCAGATCGCGCGCCGTTTTCGGCGTCAGCTGCCCGGAACGGAATCTTGCGGCCTTCAATCCGTTGATCATCGAAGTGACGCGATCATCGTATGTGCCTGCGGTTTCCGAGGTACTCGGCGGCAGCTTCATAGCCTTCTTCCCAACCGGCTCCGATATAAAACCTTGCCAATGCGAATTGCAGATCTCTCGGAAGACGGCCCGTACAACGCCTGCAAAACGCGACGCCGGATTCCTTTTCGCGGCCGCAGGCGCAGAACGTCTTTTCCTTGGCGAGTTCGTAATACCGCACGTCTCGCCGAATTCGAGTCCGATCGGTGCATTCCATCGGTGTCCCCTCCCATTTGTTGGGTCATTGCCTTTTGACATCCCGCTTCCCCCTGATAATTTTAGCGCCCAAGCGTCTAAAATCGGGTTTATGAGCAAATTTCATATTAGTCGTTTCCGCTTTTAATTTTAGTCGTTTTATTCGATTCAAACGCCATCGGCCTCATGTTCTGATTCGGCTCTAACCCACATGACCAGCCAATACAGCGCCTGGTTTTCAGGGGTGCGGATTTCATCGATGCCGGCCTTTTCGATCCGTTCATACACTTCCGGGTAATTCGTCAGATCGATCACCAAGCGATTCCGGTGCGGCGCGGACGGTGTCGGATCGGATGTTATATCGTTTGATATAGCGGGGGCTGTGGCAGATGTTCCAAGTCTCTGTTTCTCCCGGAACGCCCGTCTTTGCTTCCTCCGGCAGTCCTTGCAGACATTCTGGTGCCCGTCCCTGCAAATTTTGTTTCTCGGAAACTCATTTAAGCGTTTCGGTACGCCGCACTTTTTGCAGGGTTTTTTCTTTTCTTCCGGATTTTTTGCCTCCGGAATATCGTTGTTTCTTTTTTCGCTGGTCATTTCGTTGTCTCCCTTTTGTTGGTTTAAAAATTCTTTTAATACCGACAGCCCAGTCTCACAGTCCCGGCAGCGGGCATATTCCGACAGATCCTCGAATCCCCGCCGGTTTTTCTTGGCCTTATCCTGCCGAAACAGGCAGAGACGTTCCTCAATTTTCCGCCCCAGATCCGCGCAATAGATCATCGATCCCCCTCTTTGCGCCTTCGCGTCTTTGCGCGATCCATCAATACTGAATGATACCCAGCCTGATTAAAACCAGCGCCACGATGGTCACGACCACAATCGACCCCGCATAAAACATCAACCGCTTAATATCTTCCCGTCTCATTGATTTATCCTCCCCAGCACCGACACGACGGTGTTGTGTTTCGTGTCCACCTTGATGATCAAATCGGCACTCGGGCTCCACCAGATGGCCAGCTGCCGAAACGGCGACCCGTCCGGAAATAGCAGCTCTTTCCCGCGCTGCACCCGCACCGCGCCGCGAATGATCTCCCGCACGTCGTCCACGGTCGGTATTTCGTCACTGACCCGTTTCCTCCAATTGTCGATAAAGTGTTTGCTCAGTTTCATGATCCGATCCGTCCTTTCTCACGCAGCCAATTTTCCAGCCGTGAGCAGATGTCCGAAGCCCGCCGGAGTATGCTCATCACCGTTTCCAGCGGGATAATTCCAGCCCCCTGAAGGCTGTCGATTTCTCGATGCATCTGCTCGATATCGTACTGGCTGTCCCGTAAGTTATTGTCCATCCGGTCCAGTCCTCACTTTCCCAACCATCTCCCGTGCCGCTTGGCGTCATACACCAGGGCCGCTACAATGTCGTGGATCTGCATTTCGTGGCACCATTCCAGCCGATCGATGTTGTACATATGCTTTGCCATATCGTGCGCGTATTTCCACGGACGCTTGGCCTCGGCCAGCATCGCTTCGATCTTGCGCATCATCTTGCCCACGTACGGATCGTCGAAAAACCGGTCCGCCGGCCGTCCGGGAAATTTGCCGCCGGGACGACGGAAGCTCCCGGAAATCATGTCGGGATCACCCTTGCGCCACCCGGAAAGCTCCGGAGGAACCGCCGGGTTGAATCCGCGCTTTCCCTTCATGGGAGAAATGGCGAAAATAAGTTTTCTCCGGTGGCCCAGCGTCAGGCCGGACAGCCCTTTGGCCTTTTTCCCTCCGGCCATGCGCACCGCCTCCATCCAGTCCTCACGGTACTGGGTATAGGGCATTCCGGCGTCCGCCATGATCGCATGGATGATCCGGTTTTGAAGGGCATAGATCTCCGATGCCCTTCTAATCTTAATTTGAATCGCCCTCATGCTCGGCCTCCTTGGGAGTGCAGGGTTCGCCTAATGGACGCCCGCAGCGCCGGCAGCGCGTGGGATAATTCGGTCCGGCGTCTTTCACCAGCCGCCAGCCCTGGTACGATCCGCCCCGGCCCGATACATAGCCGCCGACCTTTGCCACGTAACCGTGCTCTTCCAGACGGCGGACGAATTTTCTCACGTTGTTGATCCGGGCATCGGCGGTCCGGCACAGGTCCGGAAGCGTAAAACGACGGAAGATCCGGATGCTCTGCCAGACCTTCGAGCGCATGCTGTCTCTTCTCGGCTTGGCCGGGACCATGCCCTTGACTCCTGCCATGTTATCCTCTCCTGCTGAATCTCGGCTGATCGTAGAAAAGCTGCCGGTCGGCCCAGTCCGCCAGCGTGACGGTTGCCAGGCCGTTGGTCCGGCCGAAACTCTCGATTCGGGCCATGCCGGTCACCATGCGGCCGATGTTGGCCGAAGCCTTGCGGTGCAGATGCTCGATCAGGTCGTCGGCGATCCCGACTTCGCATATGGTTTTTGCCGTCTCGCGGGTGTCGGCCAGATCGATGCCGGAAAACTCGATCCACTGGGTGATCCTTCGGGCGAACTTGCCCCGCTTCTGAACCTTTCGGGCCATGTCCTCCATGCCGATCAGCACCACCGGGGCTCCGGTCAGATCGTAGATGTCCCGCAGGGTGTCGATCATCCCGGCCTGGCGCAGCAGGTAGTCCGCCTCGTCGATGAACAGGGGGCGAGGACGCTCCAGCAGGGATTCCACCACCGCGTGGACCATCGGCGCCCGCCGGTGCATCTTCGGCAGGTCCAGCTCCCGTATCAGGTCGGCCAGCATGCTGGTGACCGTCCAGCTGTCCAGCGCCCGAAGATAGACCCCGTCCAGCGTGTTGGTGGCATAGGATACCGTGGTGCTTTTTCCTTCGCCGGGCAGGCCCCACAGAAGCCCCATTCCTTCCACTCCCAGGCTGCGGTCATTCAGCTCCCGAACCGCCGCCAGGAAGCGCTTGACGTTTTTGGTCATTGCCATTTCATGCTTCATGTGATAATCTCCGTTCGTGATTGATGGTTGAGGCCGGTGTTGCAGCGCCGGCCGTTTTTTTAACTGGATTCTTCTTTGGTGACCTTAACGGCTCCATCCCTGAAATCCACCCAATAGTCGCCGTATGCGATCCTTACGTTTTCAGCCGTTAAAATTACTGACGGGCTTTCCGCCGACCTGACAAAAACCAGCACTTTATCTTCTATCTTCCCCATCCTTCGCGCTCCCTGCGTCTTTGCGTGATCCATCATGGCTTCAGGCGGTTTCAATATTGATGTATTCCGTAAATTCCGGCAGTTCACCATCTTGCGGTTCCCCTGTGATCTTTGTCAGCATTATGGTTGAACGGTCCATTTCTATCGGCAATTCCGGGTCACACTCCTTTAATGCATCTATGAGCTCCCCGACCGTCATGCATATGCCAAGATTTTTTTCCTCTTTAATAATCATCTGATTCCTTTCTTTCTTTGCGTTCTTCGCGTCTTTGCGCGCCCATCATGACTTTAGTCACTTTGAACTTTTCACTTCAGGCACTTCCTATTTCAGCTCACTTCCAACTTTAGGCACTTCCATCCGCCTTCTCTCCGCAAACGGCTGGAACCCGGCGGCCAGCAGCCCGGTCTCTTTCCCGGTTTCCATGTAATGATCGTACTCTTCGATCCATTGCTCCTCGTTTGCGGTCAGCGGCAGGCCGCGTTCCCGTTCTTCAATCAATATCCGGTATGCCTCCCAGGGGGACGCCGGAAGCGACGGGCGGCTTTTGCGCTCGGCCAGCCGGATCACTTCGTTTGCGGCCGATTCCTGCGCGGCGGTAATGCCGATCGGTTCCGGACCGAGTTCGGCGC
>LKUF01000033.1 GCA_001412335.1 Methanolinea sp. SDB | reverse complement strand
GTCACTCGGGTTGATGGAGGTGGCCCGGCGGATCGGCTATGTCCCCCAGCGGGTCGAGACCGGCAGGCTGACAGGTTTTGATGCGGTGCTCCTTGGGAGACGACCGCATATCGGCTGGGATATAACCCAAAAGGACCTCCGGATCGTCGATGCGGCATTCAAAAAATTCATGATCGACCACCTCCGCCTCCATTACATCGACGAGATGAGTGGAGGGGAGCTCCAGCTGATCGCCATTGCACGGGCGTTCGTGCAGGAACCAAAGATCCTCCTCCTGGACGAACCGACGAGTGCGCTTGACCTGAAGAACCAGGTCGAGATCCTGGACCGAATCCGGCATATCGTGACCGATCACCGGATCGCGGTCGTGATGACGATGCACGATCTAAACACCGCTCTCCGGTATGCTGACCGGTTCATCTTCCTAAAAGACCAGTCCATCCATACCTATGGCGACAGGAGCATCATCACCGAGAACGAGATTGAGGCGGTGTATGGTGTACCGGTGCAGATCGGGGAGCTCTGGGGTGTGCCCTGCGTCATCCCGCAGTGTCTCTGCAACGGAAATGGAAAGCGCAAAGAAGAAGAGAGACACGATCTGATCCACAAAAAGGAGAACTGAAGGCATATGTGCGATACACATGAAAATCCCATCCGGACTGTTTATGTCGGAGATATCCCCTCGTTCGAGGAATGCGTCACGTTTCACGGCCATGTATGCCCGGGTCTCGCCCTCGGATATCGCGTCGCTGCGGCCGCGATGGAGGCGCTCGGAGTCCGGCGGCCGTACGACGAGGAGCTCGTGGCGGTTGCCGAGACCGACGCGTGCGGTGTCGATGCGATCCAGATGGTGACGGGCTGTACTGCTGGAAAGGGAAACCTCATCATAAAGGACTATGGAAAGCACGCGTTCTCCTTTTATGCAAGGGAGAGCGGAAAGGCCGTCAGGGTCCGTACCTGCTACAGCAATGCAGGGGGGCAGGACGAGGTCTCTCTTCTCAGGAAGAAGGTCTTTTCACATACTGCAACTCCTGCAGAAGAGAGACGGTTCCGCGAGGCCATGAAGGATTCGGCGATGCGCATCCTTTCCCTCCCGGCAGAACAGGTCGTAATAGTCGAGGAGATCGAGATGGAGCCGCCGTCCATGGCCCGGATATACAATACCATCATCTGTTCCTGCTGTGACGAACCGGTGGCTGATGGCAAAACCCGCCTGATCGACGGGAAGTATGTCTGCATCCCCTGTGCCGAAGGGAGTTCTCCCCGGAAAAAGGGCGAATAATTCCATAATCAGACATCTTTTCATTGGAGAGATGATGCAGCACATTATACCAGGGCTTTTTTGGTATTACTCCAGTTACCCGGGTTTTCCCACAGGCCTTCCATGATCCTGGTTCCATAAGTTTTTTTTTGGGAACCCTGCAGCCCTGTTCTGTGATGCATCGTGTTCGCATCCGGCGGTCAGATCCGGCCCGGCTGCAAAAATTGGAGATTAGAGTTTTTCGAGCACTTCTTCAAGAAGGGTGTCATAAGCCGTCGTGAGACTGTCGACTTCAATCTCAAAGGCCATAGCAATCCCGGTGGAGACCGCCCCGGTCTTTTCATACTCGTCAAACATGTCTGATGCGGCTAACTCCATCCGGTCTCTTGCATCCATCATCGTCATGTAGGAGTTGAGTAATTCACTGTTCTCCGGTTTCGCAAGATAGGCACTATCCACAAAAGCACTCCCTGCAACTTCAAAGTCCTGCATCTTCTGGAAGAATTCGTCCTTTTCCTCACTGTCCCCGAGCAGGACGTACCCGAAGGCCTCTTCGATTCCCTCCATGATGTCGCGGTGCATCGAGAGGAGGGCAAGTGCCGAACGGGCGTGATCTTTGTCATCAAGATCGGCTTCGCTCACCCTGTCGAAGTAATTCTTTGTGAAGGGGCCGAACTCCGAGGTAAATGCATCGATAGATACTTCGAATACCGTCACGTCCTCTGTGCGGACGGTCCAGTCCGTCTCGTATGCGATAAAGAAGGTATCTGCGGCCTCGACAAATTCCCCGTGCCTTGCAAGAACAGAATCAAAGGCTTCTCTTGTCCCGGCATTTCCGGGCTCATCAAGGGCCGCCTCGACGGCGAAACGGTCAGCAAGTACATGAAACTCAGCCAACCTGGTTTCAAAATCACTCTTCTCTTCGGTTTCATTCAGAACCGGGTACGCAAGCGCCTCTTCTATCGCTTCCATCATGATGCCGTGCATCCTTCCGAGTGTGATTGCCGAGTCGACCGGGACTGCAGCCTCTTCCGGTGAAGCCGTGACTGCAGGCGTTGCCGTCGGTGTCACCAATTCGCTCCCGGACGGTGGAGAGATGCATCCCGCGAATAATATGGTGGCAACCAGTGCAAGGGAGATGACCAAAAAGGTCTGTATGGACATTCGATTACTCATGAAAAAATCACCAGGTACTACTGCACAAATCATGTTATTTAACAGGTCGGATTCGTTTTCATGCCCTAAAG
>LKUF01000032.1 GCA_001412335.1 Methanolinea sp. SDB | reverse complement strand
TTTTTTTCGCTCATACACTATCAGGGTCTTTTCTTTCTCCATATGAGATAAATGAATATTGGGGCGGCAGAGGCTGAAAGATTGCAGGGAACGGGACCCGGCAGGGGTGATTGTCGGGTATTTTCGTCATGAAAGACATCTGCGAGATTCTGGTCGTTTGATCTGCCACGCGTCTATTGGTCGTATCAGGTGACCGCTGAAAACTCACCTTGCACCGGACGGGATCCTCCCACTCTCCCGATTTGGAGGAGTACGATCTATTCGAAAAGGAAGGCTGGCAATAGGGGGGTTTTCAGCCGAAAATCACCATCTTTCTGCTCATATCAGCAGTAAATTATTTTAACCTAAACAATAAAGGATTGATTTAACCGAATTGGATTAATGAGCGGAGCGAGTCCGCATTTTCGGTTCAGGTGGTATCATGACTCATATAACACACAAGGTGTGGTCTCCTGTATTCATCATCATCCTGCTGGCATTATTCTGTTTGCCGGCGGTGAACGGAGCGCCACTCCCTGGTTTCAATCACATCTTCATCAATGTGGCAAATGACGACGGAGTGAAATACAATCTCGACGGGCCCCGCTACTGGGGCCCCGACAACGCCTATTTCATCAATCCCGAGGGTAACCTCTACGAGATCCGTGTTTCGACCGATGTAGACAATATCGGGCAGGTCTCGACCTCCCCGTACCAGTCCGGGGTGTTCTACATCACCAATACCGGGGGCAGAGGGTATTGCGACGATGTTATCCTACTCCTGGCGGTAAATGGTACAATTCCCGATGATTTCTGGGTCCGTATCAAGTCGAGCGGCTATAACTGGACACCGAGCAGCGTGAAGAACGCGCTCCCGACCCAGTACCAGTATGTCACTCAAGCGATCGACGAGACATTCACCAAAGACGATCTCATCTACGGTCCGCAGACATGGAAACCCGGACCGGGACGCTACGGTGTCGCAACACTACCTCTCTTTTCAGGCCTGGACGTCTCCGATACGTCGAATACATTCCAGTTGATGTTTATCGACCTCAACGTGGGGAACATGTACCCCTCCCGTTTCAGCGGGACAACGCTCCAGAACAATGGTGCGGTGAAGGTCGAGTACAGCTTCCACAACCTGACATCGTTTGCGACCTTTAACGGGTACGGATGGTGCCTCGCGGCCCAGGAAGGGCAGGGAATCTCCTGGACGAACCGGATGGACGGCCCTGGCGCCAGTGCGTTCGCAGTCATCGGCGGAGGTGCCCATAACGGCGGCGGCGGTTCAGGTGATCTCTTCGCCAACTTTACCGCAGTTCCTGAAAGCGGATCAGTGCCATGCCTTGTCCGGTTCACAGACACCTCCACAGGTGACGGAATTACCGGGTACAGGTGGGACTTTGGTGACGGATCCACATCAACCGAGCAGAACCCGTCGCATCTGTACAGGAGTTCAGGGGTGTATACCGCAACCCTGACGGTATATGCAGGGTCAGACTCGGACACTGCATCCAGGAAGATAACGATCAATGGTGACCCGTCCGATCCGGGATCCGATATCAAGGCAGAATTCAGTGTCAGCCCGTCAGCCGGGCCAGCGCCTCTCGAGGTGAAGTTCACGGATCGCTCGACCGGGGCAACAGGCTGGAACTGGAACTTTGGAGACGGCACCATGTCGTCTGTGCAAAACCCCGTCCATGTATACTCCTCCCCCGGGACGTATACGGTGACCCTGAAGGCGATCGCAAAGGATGGAAGCGATACGGCGACAGCAACGATCCTTGTCACCGGCGGGTCGTCCAGCCATGGAGATACGATCAATGCCGGGTTCAGTGCCAGCCCGTCGGTCGGTTCTGCGCCGTTGAGTATCCAGTTCACCGATCGCTCGAGTGGAGCGACGAGCTGGAAATGGGACTTTGGTGACGGTAAAACATCGAATGTAGCCAACCCGGTCCACGTATACACAGTTTCAGGGAGTTATACCGTGACCCTGACGATAACCGGTCAGGGCGGGACCGATACGGCGACAGCAAAGATCCTGGTAATGCGGGGAACTGCAAGTAGCGGTGATGCGGTGAAAGCCAAGTTTACCGCCACCCCCACGCTGGGACGTGCACCTCTGGTGGTCCAGTTCATGGACCGCTCGACCGGTGCGACGAGCTGGAACTGGAACTTCGGTGATGGTGCCACATCGTCAGTTCAAAACCCTGTTCACGTGTACACGTCATCCGGCACATACAGGGTGTCACTTACGGTAAGCAGTGAATATGGCAGTGCAAGTACGATGGGGACGATCAAGGTTCTCGGCGGTTCTGCCATCCCCGGAAGTGGCTTGAACGTGCAGTTCACCGCCACTCCGTCAGTTGGACGTGCGCCGCTCGAGGTGCAGTTCACCGACAGCTCGACAGGTGCGACGGGCTGGAGCTGGGACTTCGGCGATGGGACGACTTCAACCGACAGAAACCCCCTCCATCTTTACACGAATGCGGGGACATACCGGGCCACGCTGACGGTCAAGATAGGCGATAATTTCGAATCGGCAACAAAGACGATCCGGATTATATAAGGGGAAAAGAGACCCATATTTTTTTTGAACTACCGGTTGTTGCATTACCAAAAGCTTACAAAAAAATCTCTCTCATTTTTCAAAACAATCAGGTCGTGCACGATTTTTCAGGCAAATAGGGATCAGTGACAGAGATAACCATTTCAGGCTTTGAAAATACCCTCAAGAACAGCCATGGGCTCAGCCGGATTCGAACCGGCGACCTCCGCCGTGTAAGGGCGACGTCATGACCGACTAGACCATGAGCCCCGTGTGACCAGAAAATTTTGCTTTCGGCGGTATTAAAATTGTTGATACAATCAGCGCCGTACCTCCTGTCTTCTCTTCTCAAATGAATTGAGCAGGTATGAATACTCTTTTCTGGCTCTTCGCTACCTGGTGTGTGCAAGGATTGATGAACCGGATACATTTTGTGGGG
>LKUF01000031.1 GCA_001412335.1 Methanolinea sp. SDB | reverse complement strand
GTACCGGAAAATAAAGTGCGAATAGGTCATGGCATAGTATGATATGGCAACGGCCAGGATGATCGCAACGAACACCGATACCGTCTGGATGATGTTTCCGGATTCCGATGCCAGGAGAATGACCGTGGTGATCGTTCCGGCACCACACGTGAGAGGAAAGGCAAGAGGTACAATCGCTATGTTCTCGAGCTCAGCCGCCGCATACTCGACTTTCCTTGGATAGAGCATGCCGAAAGCCACAAGGACGAGGAGTATCCCGCCCGCAATCTTGAATGCAGGGATCGTCAGCCCGAGAATCGTGAATATGAGCTGTCCTGTCAGTGCAAAGAACAACAGCACAAAAAGAGAGATCTTCATCGCCGTCACGATGACCTGCTTCCGGCTCTCTGCTGTCGCATCCTCTGTAAGAACGCTATAGATTGCAGTTGTACTCAGCGGGTTCATGATCGCCAGTATGGAGGTCACTGCCACAAGGAGAAATTCGAGATCAGGGACTATCGACGACATCTGTCTGGGTTAATCAAGGCATGGAATGAAGCCTATTTAAAAATTTCTTTTCCGGATCCAGAAATTCACGGGAGAGACCCAAGATCTTGATTTCCAGGATACCCATGATATGTCTCCTGATGTATATGCGAAGGTAACAGTGAGCGCCCACAAACGCGTGCACCAGCATTGGGACGGGGTTTTATAATCATGTGGACCCAGGAGCCCGTGCTTTGTTCCAGGAGATGGATTGTCTTTTAAAAAAAACAGCAACGGCTATGTGAAGGGGCATCGTAATCTATTGAATCGGAGGTTGAAGATACAGATGAATTTGATAGGAAGCCGAACCGAAAAGAATCTCCTTGCAGCATTCGCCGGCGAGTCCCAGGCACGGACACGGTACTCCTTCTTTGCCAGCGTCGCAAAGAAAGAGGGATACGAACAGATATCGGCGATCTTTACGGAGACTGCCGATAACGAGAGGGAGCATGCCAAACTCTTCTTCAAGTACCTCGAAGGCGGGGAGGCGGAGATAGTCGCATCCTACCCGGCAGGCATCATCGGGACGACGGCACAGAACCTGCTCGCCGCGGCCGAGGGGGAAAAGCTTGAATGGGGAACTCTTTATCCCGATTTTGCAAGCGTGGCCAGGGAAGAAGGTTTTTCTGATATCGCCAACACGTTCTCCATGGTTGCGAAGGTCGAAGCCCATCACGAACTCAGATACCGGAAGTTACTCGAGAATGTCGAGAAAGGCATGGTCTTCAAAAAACCTCTCGTAATTACGTGGAAATGCAGGAATTGCGGCCACGTGGCAGAAGGTTCCGGGGCACCGGACGAATGCCCGGTGTGCAGTCATGCACAGGCATACTTCGAAGTCCTGTGCGAGAACTACTAATTCCCTTATTTTTGGTGTGGGCACTCCCCCGTTCCCTGGTGCATGTGGCAGAACGTGGGAAACGGAGAGCATGGTGACCTTATGTTTCAGTCAGGAGAGCCTCTATCTTCTGACCAGTTGGAGAAGAAGTCGAATTCCTCTTCTGAAGCGTCGACCTTTGCGAGAAATGTCCCCATGCACCGCTTGGTGAACGGGACAATGATTGTCTTCTTTTCCCTCTGGAATCCTACCAGCATGGGCGCATCGAGGATGATTCTCGTGTTTCTGAATACCACGACATCAGGGGGGATACAAAAGTACTCGCTACAATGTTCTTTCACGTAGCTGACGGCCTCTTCCGGGGATACATCTTCGAGGAGATACTCTTCACTGATATTTTTCAGACAGCGGAATTCCATCCACTCGCATATGCACCGGGCATCACGATGTACTTTTTGGCAGGAATTATATGTCCCGGGTGTATGATGTGTATTCCAAAAACGATGGGCTCGCTGAGATTCGAACTCAGGACCTCCGCC
>LKUF01000030.1 GCA_001412335.1 Methanolinea sp. SDB | reverse complement strand
CTAAGACACTCCCAGGGGCTGCGCTTCGCTTGCCCCTGCCGTTGTGGCGGACCCCACAAGGCGATAGGGACTGTATCGTGGGGTTTCCGGATCCCACACAATCCCCAGTCAACCCTGCCCACATGGTATCACCTGCGGGGGTGGTTCAAGGAGGGGGTGCAATCCCCTCCTGTCTTCATGACACGATTGGAATCCACTATTATTCATACCCGGTACGACTCTGCTCTGCCACCGACATTATGAGGGTCTGTATCTGGGGGGATTCTGGATCCCACACAATCAGCGGCCTACCCTGCCCAAATGATATCGCATGCGGGGGTGGTTCAAGGAGAGGGTGCAACCCCCGGTCAGGATGCTCGAAAACACTTCCTGCGGGCTATAAAAATTGACAGGGACTCAATAAAAAAGAATTATTTCTTGTATTCCCGTCGCGTGTAGCTGTGCTTCTCCGACGACCCGCCATGGACAACAATGTAGAGCCATTCATAGAGGGACTTTACCGTCCCGAACTGCTCGTACCGGCGCATGGAGAACGAGACACGCATCCGGCTGTCAAACATCACGCGTCCAAGCTCCGCCATCCGTTTCGCGATCTCGAGGTCGTCACCGGCGTCGATGGTCCTGTACATCCCTGCCTCTAAAAAAGCGTCCCTGCGAAACGCGGTGTTGCATCCCAGGGTGTAATAGAGGGTTTTGGTGTAATACCCGATCCTTGAGAAATTATTGGCGAGTGCAAGAGAGAGCCAGTTCTTTACGCCCTCCTCTATGGGATCAACAGGACCGTATAGCTGGACGATATCATGCTTCTCAAAGTCGTCCTGGATAATCTCCAGCCAGTTGTCCGGGATGATGCAGTCGGCATCCGTTGTCGCCAGGATGTCGCCCCGTGCCTTCATTGCCCCGTCGTTTCGTGCCCCGCCGACCTTTTTACTGGTCTGGATGAAGACAAGGTCGGCATAACGCTCTGCAATCTGCCGGGTGTTGTCCTTCGAGTCGCCGTCAACGACGATGATCTCATATTCGTCCCTCGGCAGGGACTGCCTGTTGAGCGATTCAAGGCACCGGCCGATGTTTGCCTCCTCGTTGTATGCCGGGACGACGACAGATATCATGATTCTGCTAACTCCCTGTACAGTTCCATGTGATGGGCAGCACTCTCCCGTATATCGAACCCTGCTGAAAATTCCCTGGCTTGCTCTGCATACCTCTTCTGGAGGTCGCTATCCATGAGGTGACCCTCCGCCTGCTTCCTCTCCGAGAAATAGAGGATCCTGTCCCCGAATATGTCACGGAACTCGGGGATATCCCTGGCAATCACCGGAAGCCCGCAGGAGAGGGCCTCAAGGATGACAAGGCCGAATGTCTCGGCATACGAGGGCATGAGGAAGATATCTGCCGCACAATACGCCTTCACCACCTCGTCGACGTAGCCGGCAAAGATCACGTTATCCCCGCACTTCCTCTTGAGACGCTTGATCTTCGCATAATCCTTTGAGAGGGCCCCATAGGGAAACCCTCCAACCCAGACAAATGTCTTCTCCGGAAGTGCCCTGGACAAGGCAAGAAAGTCATACAGGCCCTTCCTCGGGGTCTGCTGGGCTACCGAGAGCACCAGATCCCGGTCTTCCGGGATATTGTACATGGACCTGAACTCTTCCCTCTTCGTATGGTCCGGCTTGAAATATTCACGGTTCACGCCATTTGGAATCATCGTCACCGGCATTTCAGGGACCATCGCACAGACCTCGTCGTGGCATGGCTGGGAGATCGTCACGATATGATCGAACTTCCGGTAAATTTTCGGATACTTCTTATTTATCATCCGGGCGAGTGCAATATTTCCCTCGTTGATCCTCGGGGTGGAATGTGCGGTGAGGACCTTCTTCCCGCCGGCAGACCTCCGGTTATGCATGGCAAACGGGCCGAACGTGTGGTAATGGACCACGTCCGCATTCTTCTCCCGCGATTTCCACCTCAACTCGATCCCGTCCATCCCGGCAAGCTCGCGGTAGAGCGTCCGTGCGACGGTGGCACACCCGATATACTTGAAAAAGAGCATATCCTCAACATAGAAGTCGACTTTCATAATTCTCCCTGCATGAAATCCAGAACGCTCCTGATGCACCCGTCCATGTTGAGATATTCGAACTGGGAGAATCTCCCGACCAGCGATATCTGGCGGTGCCTGCAATATTCTCTGACCGTGGCAATATTTTCCAGGTAGTCGAGGTCGTAGACCACGTACGCGTACCTGTGCCGTTCTGTCCCGGAATAGACCACATCGCCAGGTCTCGCAAAGCCCATGTGATCGAGCGATTCGATGACATGGCCGATGATCTCCTCGTCCGACATCGCTGATATGGCATCGCCCTCGTTATACGTAATCTCGGCAAGGATGGCGCTGCACCCCTCCGGCGCAACGTGGGGGCTGTAATTCGAGGGGAAGGATATGCGGTTCTCAAGGCCGGTCTCCCTGTCAGGGACATAGAGCCAGGAGATGGGGGGGACATCGCCCTTCACCCCGATACATACACAGCGGATAGAATTGTACCGAAGCGATGCGACCGCGGAACGGACATGGTCCGGGACATCGTCGAGTGCAAAGAAGAGTTCCTGCAGGGGCATACAGCTGATCAGCCGATCAGCGGTCACGACCCGGTCTCCGTCGCTTATCTGCCACATCCCATCCTCGCGTGCAATCTTTCGTACCCGGAAACCACAGGTTATGAGATCCTCGATCCCTGACTCGAGCGCCCTGACCAGGGCCTGGATCCCGCCCTCGAGCGGATAGGTGAAGACCGCCTGGTGGAGATATCCCTCGGTCTCGATCCCGATGGCCGACTTTATCACGTCCTCAACGGGCGGCCGTGGTACCCTGCCCTCGACCCAGTGGGAAGACATCTTCTCTGTCGGAAAGTTCCAGATCTTCTCATTGTAGGGGACCATGTAGAGCTCAGCGATCCCCTTTCCAAAGGTATTGTAGATCCAGTCCCGGAAGTTGGCAGGGGGGAGCAGTTCACCCTTCTCGGCAAGGATGAGATTTTTTACAAACTCGCTGATGCAGAAGAAGAGGTCTTCCTTTGGAAGCATGTACAGTCCATTCTCGAAAGGATACGGTACCAGGCGCCCTTTGAAGAGGATCCTGGTATGCCGGTCCCTCTTTTCGAGATTCTTTCCGAGAACGGAATGCATGAAACGGAGAACCTCGAGATCACGGGAGAATATGATATGTGACCCGCCCGTATCAAAGGTAAAGCCGGCCTCCTGCCTGGAGCGGCAGAGGCCCCCTGTCGTCTCCTCTGCCTCGATCACCTGCACCCTTTCTCCAGCCTGGTGGAGCTGCCGTGCTAGGGCGATGCCTGTCAGTCCACCCCCGAGGATTACCGTATTCACTGGTATACTAATTCGCATGGGGGACTTAAATGATTGACCATCCCCATCGGAGTCTTTCATACGGGCACCCGGAGAAGCGAACAATTATTCATCAATCGCCCCTGATACCTCTTTGAAACGGCATGGTTCAGCAGGAGACCCGGGTCGCCTTCTCCAACCTGGACAGGATACTGTATCCAGGCCCAGGTATATCAAAAAAAGATGTCATAGAATATTACATCAGGATTGCTCCCCTCATGATCCCCCACCTCCGGGAAAGGCCCCTTACTATCCGCAGGTTCCCGGACGGGGTTGGGAGCGAAGGATTCTACCAGAAGGATATTCCCCGGAACGCACCAGAATGGATCAGGACCTACCCCCGGGACGGCACACGATACATTCTCTGCGACGATCCAGACACCCTCGTCTGGCTTGCAAACCTTGCAGCAATCGAGATCCATACCCCACTCTCACGGGTATCGTCCATTGACACACCCGACGTGGCGTATTTTGATATCGACCCGGAACCTCCGGCTACATTTCGTGACGCCTGCCGTGTGGCCGGGCTCCTGAAAAGACTGCTTGACGAACTGGAGATATGCTCGTATCCAAAGACCTCGGGAAAGAAGGGGCTCCACGTAGCGGTCCCATTGAGGGAGGGCTACACCTTCCGCGAGGTCCGCGATTTCGTCCACGGGGTAGGCAGGATCATGGAAGACCAGGATGAGCAGGTCAGGTCCGAATTATCAGATTCCCGGGAGCCGGCAACGGTCTTTATCGATTATCTCCAGAACAGCAAAGGAAAGACGATGGTCTGCCCGTACAGTCTCCGGGCAGAGACGATGGCAACGGTATCCGCCCCCCTTGAATGGGGCGAGATGGCGGGTGACCCGCAACCCGAAGATTTTAATATTTCCACGTTAATTTCGAGAAAATATGATCCCTGGAGAGAGATCTGGAAAAATCCCCAGGAGATCGTGGTGAAATGAGATGAGTCCCACGAATGAAGACCAGGATACGGTATCATCCCGTCCCTTCTGGACCGGCACTATCAGTATCGGTCTCGTAAACATACCGGTAAAACTTGTTACCATGGTGAGGACCCAGTCGGTCTCGTTCCGTCTCCTCCACAAAAAAGACAACCACCCGATTCATTATGTCAGGATGTGCGAGCACGACAACGAGGTGGTACCCTGGGAGGACGTGGTCAAGGGCTACGAGGTTGGAAAAGACGAATACGTCATCTTTGAGAAAGACGAGCTGGAAGCATTGAAACCCGAATCCGACAGGAAGATCAGGCTGGACAAGTTCGTCTATTCACTCTCGGTCGACCCCGTATACTACCAGAAGAGCTACATCCTCCTGCCGGATGAGAACAAAGAGCCTTATTCCCTCCTCCTTGCTGCATTCCGGGAATCCGGGAGGGCGGGAGTGGGTCGGATCACGCTTCGCACCAAGGAATACCCGGCCCTTGTCAGGGAGTACCGGCAGGCCCTCGTCCTTACAACGCTCCACTACCCCGGCGAGATCGTCGATACCGGGCGTATTGAAGAACTCCGGGAGATGCCGGAACCACAGGAGAGGGAGATTGAACTTGCAACGAGGATCATCGACGATCTGGCCGGCGAGTTCGACATCAACGAATTCCATGACAGCTACCGGAAGCGGGTGGAGGAGGCAGTGGAAAAGAAACTGAAAGGTGAGACCGTGAAGATCGAGAAGCCGAAGGCAGAAGAGGCAAAAGAACTGTTGGAGGCTCTCGAGGAGACTCTCGAGAAGATGAAGGCAGAGCAGGCAGGGACGTGAGATGCCGCTTGAGGAATACCGGGGGAAGCGGGATTTCAAAAAGACAAAAGAGCCGGAAGGATCGAAGAACAAACCTGGAGATCACCCCCGCTTCGTGATTCAGGAGCATGACGCGAGCCACCATCACTTCGACTTGAGGCTTGAGAGAGAGGGCGTGCTGAAGTCATGGGCCGTTCCAAAAGGGATCCCACAAAAGAGCGGCGAGAAGAGGCTTGCCGTCGCCACCGAAGACCA
>LKUF01000029.1 GCA_001412335.1 Methanolinea sp. SDB | reverse complement strand
CAGCAATCATCGCATTTGCAGATCCGGTCACCGACAACCTGATGCAGGGTTTTTCGGAGAATAACTACACGTTGTATTCACGGGATTTTTCCGTCCAGATGAGAGAAGGCCTGGATGAGAGCGTGTTTGAAGAGAACCGGGCGATGATACTCTCGAAGATCGGGCCCTATGTATCGCGGGGGGATCCGGTTGTGACCGAGAGCGGCGAGTACCTGATCGTCCGCTACCCGGGAGAATTTGTGCAGGAAAAGGATGTGGAGATACGGGTGGTCTTCAGGAAGGGAGACGATTCGCACCAGGTGTACGGGCTCTGGTTCAATTCCCCGAAACTGCGCAGTTGAGGACTGTTTATACACAAAAATCGCCGGATTCGCATAGAAATACACGCATGCAAAATGAAACTGGCGTAGCTCTTATTAAAGGGGCCTCGCACGTATCCCGCTGGGATAGTCGCGGGTATCACTCCTTCGTTGAGCGGGGACCGAGAAGAAGGATATGAATTACCCCCACCGCGAACGGTATTCATATCGTTTGCACGGGGGATCTCCTTTCCCGAGGAGGTCGATCCTGATAAGGCCGACGGAAGGCATCCTCGAGCTGACGATCCCAGAGAAGGGGCCGCAGCCAGAGGAGAGGCCAGGAAAGATAGAGATACGGGAAAACCCTCATCTTTCCCTGACCCGGGTGGAGTTCCCCCTGGCTTATTTCTGGTATTCTTGATAATGAAATACGTCGAAAAGAGATCCGTACATGAACGGCCGGGCACGGTATGGGGAAATGCGATGAGTGGCAGGAAGTATGTCCACGGGTACTCGAAGCGTGAAGCTGAAAGGTTGTACGACCAGGCCCAGGCCCTGACGGAACTGCTCCACCATGACACGCGGTACCCGGCTGGATCACACGTCCTTGAAGCCGGCTGCGGCACCGGTGCCCAGACGGTCATCCTGGCCCGGAACAGCCCGGGAGCCCGCATCACGTCGATGGACATATCCCCGGAATCGCTTGAACTGGCCGAAGAACGCGTCTTGAAAGAGGGATTTTCGAACGTCCGGTTCGAGACCGGCGATCTATTCAATCCGGGGTTCGATCCCGGAAGCTTTGACCACATCTTTCTCTGTTTCGTGCTCGAACACCTGTGCGAGCCACGCCGTGCGCTCGAGTCTCTCCGGCCACTCCTCCGGGACGGCGGGACGATCACGGTCATCGAGGGCGACCATGGCTCGGCGTACTTCCACCCGGACAGCGGCTGTGCCCGCCGGGCCATCGGCTGCCTTGTCGAACTCCAGCGGGAGATGGGCGGAAATGCGCTGATCGGCCGTGAGCTCTACCCGCTTCTCACCGGTGCCGGGTTCCGCGATGTCAGTGTCTCGCCGCGGATGGTATACGTGGATGCGTCCAGGCCCCAGCTCGTCGAGGGATTTACGAGACTGACATTTACCGCGATGGTCGAGGGCGTGGAAGAGGATGTTTTGAGCCGCGGCATGATGACCCGCGAGGACTGGGAGCAGGGGATACGTGACTTGTACCGGACCTGCGAGCCCGACGGATCCTTCTGCTACACGTTTTTCAAGGCAACGGGAGTCAGGTAAAGCGAGTCTTCCTGGTGTTCATGATATGCTCCTGCTCCGCAACCGTTTTCTCCCACCTTCCCGAATGAATCATGCGAGGAAGAAGAATGGATCTTTCCGAATGCACAAAGTTTGCGATTGAGAACCCGGTGACATATATCGCGACCATGGACGGGGACCAGCCCCGCGTCAGGGCGTTTGCGATGTGGTTTGCCGACGAGTCCGGTTTCTACTACCATACCGGCACCCCGAAGAAGGTCTGGAGCCAGCTTTCGAAGAACCCGAAGGTCGAGCTCTGTTTCTCCACTCCTGCCGAGGGTGCGGGAAGGATGATGCGGGTCTGCGGCCAGGTCGAGTTCCTCGACGATCCGGCCCTGAAGAAGCGGCTCGTGCAGGAACGGCCGTGGATCCTTCAGATAGGGGTATCGGGAGCGGACGATCCGAAGCTCTCGGTCTTCCGCGTTGCCCACGGCGAAGCGTATTTCTGGACGATGGAATACAACATGAACGAGGACGGCGCACCACGGGTCAGGTTCTAGAATTCCCGGTGCTCCTGCGCACATCTCATTTTTTTCTGCAGGCCCCCCTCTCACACTTTCACACCACTCCCGGCCGGGCCTGTTCTGGTTGACAGGTGCAGACTCCCACGCGATGGATGAGGACTCCCATATACGGTGCCCGGCGTGCGGATCCGCCATGACCAGGCCGCTTTGTGCTCACCTGTGGGAATGCCGGTACCATCTCTGCCGGGTCGTGTTCCCGGTCGGACGCATCCGGGAAAAGTCACAGGCGATGCTCGTTGCCGAGGAAGAGGCGCCGTACAATTCCGATTGCGAATCTGGTTAAACCGAAATCTCTATCTTGTGCATGTTGCAATGCATGTTTGTTCTGCACGAGTCTCTCCAGGCCGTCCGGTGCACCATGGGAAGGCGATCCCATACGGACCCTGGGACTCGTATGTATCGCAGAACCCTCCGTTGCGGGTATTGCAGCTCGCGCCACCTTGAATGCCTGGTCACCCGAGCAGCCGACCGTTTTTTGCCCGGGTGACAGAGGCACTGCTATCCGGTTCTCCCCGGCCTGTCACTTCTTCATCGTAGCTTCACACACACTTATGGGTATAAAGATGAAAGATCTGACCGCATGTTCAAAGCGCTTGATGTGGATAACTGGGTCATAAATCGGCGTTCCAGCCTTGATGAAGCGAAAGAGTCCGTTGCAGGAATCATCAGGACTGTGAGGGAAGGGGGCGACTCCGCTCTTCTTGCCATGGCACGGAAGTACGAGCCCGATATCGAATCCATACGGGTCTCCCGCGAGGAAGTGGATGCTGCGTACGAGGTTGTCGAGGACCGCCTCGTCGAGAGCCTTATCGAAGCGGATTGCCGGATCACCCGGTTCCACGAGCTCCAGAAGGAACGGGACCTCTGGCTCGAGGAGGTCGAGCCCGGGAT
>LKUF01000028.1 GCA_001412335.1 Methanolinea sp. SDB | reverse complement strand
GTACAATTCCTGTTCCCGGCCGATGCATCGAAAAATTTGGTTTCTTCAGGGTATACCAAAAAGCCCGGCGTCGCAGCAGGTATCACGCACAGCTCCGGGCGATATGCGTGACCGGGACCATCCCCATCGGGAATTGCTATTAACCGGAAGGGCTATTATTATAGGTTAAGAATCAGGAAAATCCCGTCATATTTTTTTATTCGAAAATACATAATCCGGATATACTTGATTTAAGGAAGAATTGAATCTCTATGAAGACGCTATCATTTGAAGACCTGGCCATACCGGAAGATATTCACCAGGCAATACAGGACCTCGGGTTCGAGGAGCCGACACCGATCCAGTCCCTCTCCATCCCCGTGATCATGGATGGGAAGGATATCATCGGCCAGGCCCATACCGGCACGGGCAAGACTGCCGCCTTCGGCATCCCGCTGCTTTCAGGAATCGACACGAAGAACAGGGAGACACAGGCGGTGGTGATATGCCCGACACGCGAGCTCGCCATCCAGGTCTCCGAGGAACTCTCCCGCCTCTCGGCCCACATGAAGGGCGTCACGGTCATCCCCGTGTACGGCGGACAGCCCATCGAACGGCAGTTCCAGGCACTCAAAAAAGGCGTCCAGGTGATCATCGCCACCCCTGGCAGGATGATCGACCACCTCAACCGGAAGACGGTCTCGCTCTCGGCAGTCAGGCTGGTGGTGCTTGACGAAGCCGACGAGATGCTCGACATGGGCTTCCGCGAGGACATCGAGGCAATCCTCTCCCGGATACCGAAAAAACCGCAGACCGTGCTCTTCTCGGCGACCATGTCCCGCGAGATCATGGACCTTGCCGGCCGGTTCCTCAAAGAGCCGCGGGTCATCAAGGTGATGCACGACGAGCTGACGGTGCCAAAGATCGAACAGTACTACTACGAGGTGAAGGAGTCTGCGAAAGTCGACGTGCTCTCGCGGCTCATCGACATGTACGACCCCCGCCTGACGCTCGTCTTCTGCAACACGAAACGGAGAGTGGACGAGGTGACCGCCCTGCTCCACGCGAGGGGCTACATGGCCGAGGGCCTCCACGGCGACATGAACCAGGCCCAGCGGGAGCGGGTCATGTCCCGGTTCCGGACCGGCAACACCGATATCCTGGTCGCAACCGACGTGGCGGCCCGGGGAATCGACGTCGAGAACGTCGACGCCGTGGTCAACTACGACGTTCCCCAGGACCCTGAGTACTATATCCACCGGATCGGGAGAACCGGCCGGGCGGGAAGGGAGGGCCGTTCGTTCACCTTCGTATCAGGCAAGGAGTTCTGGAAACTGAAAGATATCCAGAAGTACGCCCGGATACGGATCGGGAAACAGCCGGTCCCGACCGAGAGCGACCTCCGCGAGAGAAGGGCCGAACAGCTTGCAATGAAGGTCCGGGAGGCCGCAGGCGGGGAAGACCTGGAAGCGTACAGCGCCCGGATCCATCAGATCATGGGCGACGAATTCACGTCCCTTGACGTGGCCGCCGCCCTCCTGAAGATGCTCACCCAGAAGACCCGGAAGGCCGCCCCGGTCGACGACGAGCAGGAGAGACGGACAAGCTATCATCAAACCCGCCCCTCCGGCAGGAGAAGGCGCGACAACCCCTCCAGGGACCGGAGGTAAAACCTTTTTTCCCGTGTCTGCCGCGTCCGGCGAAAATTGAGGCAGATGGGTTCTCTTTTCGCGAAAAATTCCTCATTTTGGAGTCAATAATTATTTAATCCCGGAAATGCCACGTATAGCCTGATATTTCACCTCCGGCGCCCGCAGGGGAGAGACAATGATTTCGGTCCTTCTTGTCCACGACAACACGGAACTCCTCGACCATACCCGCACCTACCTCGAGAAGATGGGAGAGGTGAGGGTGGATGCCGTCCAGTCCACGAAGCAGGCCCTTGACATTCTCAGGAACCGGAATTACGATGTCATCGTCTCGTATTCGCACCTCCCCCGGGTGAACGGCATCGAGTTTTTGGCCGACATGTCCGGGATCGATCTCCTCAAGTACCTCAAGGCGAGGGGTAGTGCCACCCCGTTCATCCTCTATACCAGGAACGAATCGGGAAAGATGGTCCTCGAGGATTTGAATTCCGCTACCGAGGTTGCAATTCCCGGCACATCAGACTCACGAAAAGCCATCCCCGAGCTCCGGGAGATTATCCTCCAGGCCGTCATGCGAAAGAAGGTCGAACGCGACTTAAATGCCCGGTGCGAGATGCTCGGGGCGATCCTGGATGCCACCCCGCTCTGGGTTGCCCGCATCACGACCAGGACATTCGAATGGGTGAACGGACGGATGAGCCGTGGTCTCGGGTACGGCGAGGGGGCACTGAACGGCAGGGGCCTTGACCAGGTCTTTGCCAGCCACCAGGGTTACGAGGATGCCATGCGGGAGGTGCAGATCCGGAAGGATGCCGAAGGATGGGGGTACACGAGCACCCTTCTCATGAAGCAGGACGGAACTCCGGTCGAATGCCGCCTCCGGATCCGACCGGATGGGACTGCCGGGTCCGAGATCCTCGTCTGCGAGGATATCACGGAAGAGAAAAAACTCAAAGAGTCGCTCCGGGAGAGCGATCTCCGGTACCGCGAGCTCCTCCAGCACTCCCAGAGCCTCATCATGAAGATCGACACGGATGGGGTGATCACCTTCTTCAA
>LKUF01000027.1 GCA_001412335.1 Methanolinea sp. SDB | reverse complement strand
CTCTGGATCTCGCCAAGGATCTCCTGCATGGCAAGATAGGTCTCGGGGCCGATGACCCGTGGTCCCCTCGTCAGATCACCGTACTGTGCGGTGTTGCTGATGGACCTGCGCATGTTTGACAGGCCTCCTTCGTAGATCAGGTCAACGATCAGCTTCAGTTCATGGAGTACTTCCAGGTAGGCCATCTCGGGGGCATATCCCGCATCCACCAGCGTCTCGAACCCTGCCTTGACGAGGGATGTAACCCCTCCGCAGAGGACCGCCTGTTCCCCGAAGAGATCGGTCTCGGTCTCCTCCCGAAACGATGTCTCCAGCACGACGGCACGGGTGGCGCCTATCCCTTTTGCGTAGGCGAGGGCAAGTGAATGTGCATTGCCGGATTGGTCCTGGTGGACTGCTATAAGGGCCGGAACGCCCTTCCCTTCCTCGTACATCCTGCGCACCATGTGGCCGGGACCTTTTGGCGCGACCATGATCACATCGATAGTTGGCGGAGGAACAATCTGTCCGAAGTGGATGTTGAATCCGTGGGAGAACATCAGGCACATATTCTCCGAAAGGTTCGGCATGATCTCGTTCCGGTAGACTGCCGCCTGGCTCTCATCAGGGAGCAGGATCTGGACGACATCTGCCATCTTTGTCGCCTCGCTCACCGGATACACCTTGAACCCGTCGCTGCTTGCTGCAGACCAGCTCTTTCCCGGCCGGAGCCCGATAACGACATCGAGGCCGCTGTCACGCAGGTTCAGTGCCTGCCCTCTTCCCTGTGAACCGTACCCGACAACCGCGATCTTTTTTCCCTGGAAAACATTCAGATCCGCATCTGATTCATAATATTTTTTAATCATGCTTGGTCCAGTAATTATATACAACAGAGCTCTTAAATATTTTATAAAAAAATTAAGAACACAAAACGAATTGAACCACCTTTTTGGGAGAGATCACTATTACCAATTTTACTAGTCCAGAAAGCAGGCGGGAACTGCCTGATATACAATCGACGATACCGGATGTACGCATCAACCTTACCAGGGTGGGGGTCAAAAATGTCAAGAAACTGGTGGAGGTATCGAGGCCTGGAAAACGGCCTGTCATCTTCATATCAAATTTTGACGTCTTCGTCGATCTTCCAGGCAGCCTGAAAGGCGCCAACCTGTCCAGAAACTTCGAAGTCATCGACGAGGTGCTCCAGCAGGCGATCGATGGAGAGGTCAGCGAGATCGAGAACCTCTGCAGCGTGGTGGCCAGGAAACTGCTTGACCGGCATGAGTACGCCGACCGTACCGAAGTCCTGATGAAGAGCCAGTACATGGTGAAAAGGGAGACACCCGTTTCTCACACGAGCTGCCATGAAGTGGTCAAGGTCCACGCCATGGCGGTGGCAAGGAGGACATTCCGGGACCCAATCGTACGGAAGAGTATCGGAGCAGAAGTGACCGGAATGACCGCCTGCCCCTGCGCACAGGATATCATGAGGGAGAGGGCCATCTATGTCATGCAGGATCTTGGAATAGAGGAGGAGAAGATAAACCAGTTCCTCGCCGAAGTGCCGATGGCCACTCACAACCAGAGAGGGAGAGGATTCCTCTGTATCGAGCTCGACGATGACAGCCACGTCAAACTGGAAAAGATCATAAAAATTCTCAAGGAATCGATGAGCGCATCGATATACGAACTCTTAAAAAGAGGCGACGAGTCCTACGTGGTCCTCAATGCACATAAAAACCCACGTTTTGTCGAGGACTGTGTACGTGAAGTGGCAAAAAAGGTCATTTCAGAATTCAAGGATCTTCCCGGAGACTCTTTGATTACTATTAAACAGACCAACGAGGAGAGTATCCACCAGCATGACGCCTATGCTGAAAGAAAAGCGACCATGGCTGAGCTCTTCATCGAATTGAACAGCGAAAACCAGTAATCTGTTCAAATGAAAATGCCCCCGGCATTTTCATCCTGCATGCCAGGCATCACATCGTGAACCATGAATTTTTTTTCAATACTCTGGTCCAGACGGGGGATCTATATTTTACGCCTATGAGCAAAATTGACCCCCAAAAAATGGAAAAACCGAAATATTATTCGGTTTGAATAATGCCGTATTTATTCGACGAATTGCATTCCTGGCTGTTATTCTGGAAATATTACAAAGCTGATATATAATATTAGGTGATTACATTAGAATGAGCGTACAATGTACGGTCAACCATCTCAAAAGAAGAGATTTGTGTGGATTTACACCGGTATCGCTATGTGAACAACTCAATATAATGAGGCGATAATATTGTCGAAAGTTGTAGAGATTTCCCCAACCAC
>LKUF01000026.1 GCA_001412335.1 Methanolinea sp. SDB | reverse complement strand
AGCCTCTGCACCATCACCCCGGCGGCATCATCTGACAGAAGGGGGTCACCACCTGTCGAGACCATCACCGGGTCGACGATGAGCGGCACACCATCAGGCAGCGCCTCCGCAACGGCCCGCACAGCCCGGGCGTCCCCAAGCATCCCGGTCTTGATCGCACGGATATCGAAATCCTCCCGGAGTGTCCGTAACTGGAGGCCGATCATCTCCGGGGACGTGACCACGGCACCTCTCACCTCCCGCGAATTCTGGGCGGTGATTGCGGTTATCACCGAGAGCCCCCAGACGCCAAGGGAGTGGAACGTCTTTACATCAGCCTGGATACCTGCCCCGCCGCCCGAATCCGATCCCGCAACGGTGCAGGCACAGGACAACAGATCGTCCGCCATGCGCAGAAGTTGTCCGTCCAGGCCATAGTATTTTTCCCGGGCAGCCGGCGGGACCGGCTGCCTACTCCATCGATAGGGTTTATGGTTTCCTGCGATGGACGTGATACCACTTACCGTTCGGACAGTGACATGATATGAGTGCGACCTCCCTCGATCTCTCCAGTGAAAGACCAGCGGAAGCCTACTCGCGGGAAGGGGTCCGTCTCTCCCGTGGTGGCAAGCACGAGGAGTCTGTCCGCTGGTTCGAGCGCGCCATAGCCGCCGATCCCGGGTATGCGCCTGCATGGGCGGGACTGGGCCATGCCCTCGGGAAACTGGGGCGGTACCAGGACGAGATCGACGCGTGCGAGCACGCGATCGGGCTGGACCCGGACCTCGTGGAAGCCTGGGTGAACAAGGCGTTCGCGCTCGGCCGGCTGGAACGGTTTGAGGAGAAGATCGAGGCATGTGACCAGGCCATACGGGCAAACCCGGCCCATGCCCCGGCATGGAACGCAAAGGGGCACGCCCTCGGGGAACTGGGACGGTTCGAAGAGGAGATCGCCTGTACCGATATCGCAGTCTCGCTCCGCCGCCGGTACCTTGGTGCCTGGGTAAACCGGGGATTTGCCCTGATGAAGCTGAAGAGAAACAGGGAGGCGGTCCATTCATTCAGGCAGGCACTCCGCATATACCCGGACTACCTTTCGGCCTGGATTAACTGCGGGATTGCGCTCATCCAGGATGGACGGGAGGCGGAGGCGATCAGGTGTCTTGACCGGGCAGAAGAACTCTCGCCGGGAAACGCCAGGGTCCTCTTCTGGAAAGGACTCGCCCTGTCCAGGAGAGGGAAATTCCAGGAGGCAATACGCCTCATGGAGGGGCTCGTGGAGCAGGATCCCCGCCATGCAGATGCCTGGATCGTGATGAGCAACTGCTACTTCATGCTTGGAAAGCTCGACGACTCTGTCAGGTGCTTCATGGTTGCGTACGGCATCGACAAGGAGGACATAAAATCCTGTATATCCGAGAGCGTCCATCTGATCAGGGACGGCAGGCTCGACGATGCGATCCGCTCCATATC
>LKUF01000025.1 GCA_001412335.1 Methanolinea sp. SDB | reverse complement strand
TTTAAAAAAAAAGATGGGACTTTGGGGGGTTCGAAGGTGGACGGCCAGATTTACTATAACCGTGGGGTCGCGTATCACAAGATGGGGCAGTACAATGAGGCAATTGCAGATTATACCAGGGCAATCGAACTCAATCCCGGTGATTGCGAGGCCTACAACAACCGCGGTGTTGCGTATTCCGCAATTCAGGCATATGATAAGGCAATAGAGGACTACTCTGCTGCAATTCAGACAGACCCCGATTTCGCAGAAGCATACTACAACCGGGGCGTTGCCTATTCCCTTGCCGAACAGAACGACGAGGCGATACAGGATTTTTCGAAAACGATTGAAGCGGACCCGGAATTTGAGGAGGCATACTACAACCGGGGCGTTGAATATGCCGTAACCGGAGATGACGACAGGGCACTTGCAGATTTTACGAGAGCCATCGAGATCAAACCCGACTATTCGGCCGCATACAACAACCGGGGTGCAATCTATGCCAGAAAACAGATGCATGAAGCAGCAATCTCCGATTACACGCGGGCATTAGAGATAGATCCGGATTTCGTCGAGGCCCTGTACAACAGGGGAGTTGAGTTCTCGAGACTCGATCTCTTTGACGATTCGATTGCCGATTATTCCCACGCTCTCGAACTTTCGCCCGAAAACCCCGACCTGTATTACAACCGCGGGCTTGTGTATGGCAGAAGCAAAAAGACCGAGGAGGCGATCGCTGATTACCGGAAATGCCTGGAGATTCGCCCCGGCTATGCACAGGCCCATAACAACCTGGGTGTTGAGTATGCAAAGGCCGGCCTCCTGGACATGGCCATTGAGGCTTATGGAAAGGCAATCGAATCAAACCCTGGTTTCATCGAGGCATACAACAACAGGGGAGTCCTGCATAACCGGCTTGGCAGGTACGACGAAGCGATCGAGGATTTTACCCGGGCACTCGAGATCTTCGAATCCTCTGGTATCGGAGAGATAAAACCGGTTCCGAAAACCGATTCGGTTACCTCACAAAATACTCCTGTCGGCCCTGTTGAACAGGAAAGAGAAGACGTTTTCGCCCCGGTTGCTGAGTCAGCACACCCTGAAACCGGAGATTTTGGATCCCGTGTCCAGGAGAGTATTGATGCGCTCTCTCACGAGATCGAGGAAAATCCCGGTGATCCCGAGCTCTACAACCAGAGAGGCCTTGAATATTCAGGAAAAGGATTCTCTGAAAAGGCAATCGAGGATTTTTCCCGCGCAATCGAGCTTGATCCCGGGTTCTTGGAGGCATATTACAACCGGGGAAACGAGTACGAACGTGTTGGAATGGTTGAGGAGGCGATGGCCGACTTCACAACGGCCCTCAAGATCAACCCGAGATATGCCGAGGCATATTTCAACCGGGGCAGGGAATACCAGAGATCGGGTTCCCACGAGCGGGCGATCTCTGAATACACCAAGGCACTGGAGATCAACCCCGAATATGCCGATGCCATCATGTTCCGCGGCCGTGAATTCTCCACCATCGGGCTCTCCGACATGGCTATCAGGGACTATTCACATGTCATCGAGATTGATGACACCATGATAGAAGCCCATTACATGCGGGGGCGCGAATTTGCAAAAAAAGGTCATTCAAAAGAAGCTATAGATGATTTTTCACGGGTAATAGAGATGGACCCGGACTGTGCAGCAGCCTATTGCTACAGGGGGATGGAATATTCACGCATGGGACGAGGCGGGGAAGCCATTGATGATTATACCAGGGCGATAGATCTTGACCCGGACTGCATTGATGCCTGCCTGCACAGGGGCTACGAGTATTCCAGGAAAAAGATGGATAAAGACGCTATTGCTGATTTTACACGAGCGATTGGGATTAATCCGGTCTCTGCGGAGGCATACTTCCAGAGAGGTCTTCTCTTCAGCAAACAGGGGAGTTACCAGGAGGCAATCTCGGATTTTTCCAGGGCTCTTGGAATAAAACCAAAATATCCCGAAGTATACCTGCACCGTGGCAACCTCTACTCGATGATCGGAAAACCGGAGCGGGCGATCGAAGATTATTCAAATGTATTGAGGCTCAATTCTCGATCTATCGAGGCATACCGGGGACGTGCCCGGGAATACAGCCGCAAGGGAAGAACCGACGATGCCATCAATGATTATACACACCTGATACGGCTCACTCCAGATGACGACCTGGCCTATAACAGCAGGGGGATCGAATATGAAAAACTCGAGCGTTTTGATGAAGCAATCGACGATTTCAGTAAGGCAATCGAGATCAATCCTGCGAATGAAAAGGCCATGAATAACCGCGGAAATGCATATTCGAAGAGAGGTAATTACAACGAGGCTATTGCGGATTTTTCACGGGCTATCGAGATAAATCCTGACAACGCATTTGCCTTCTACAACAGGGGAATCGAATATGGGAAGGCCGGCCGGATTCAGGACGCCATATCCGACTTCGAACGGGCTATCGGGTTAAATCCGGATCTTGCCGAGGCCTACTACAATATCGGGAATATCTACTATAACAACGGCGATTGCGAAGAGGCCATTGAAAAGTTCGACAGGGCAATCGCCATACGCCATGCATATCCGAGGGCTTACATCAACAAGGCCCTTGCCTGCGAAAAAGTCGGTCGTAAAGGCGATGCATGCGACGCATACAGGGACTTCATCCAGTGTTCGAAAGGTGAGTCTCCCCAGCTCGTGGAATATGTTACACAGAGATTAAAAGAGATTGGAGAGGGGAAGTAAGAGAGGGCTATTTCACAGAATAGCTCTCGGCGCCTCCACGGCATGACATGTCCTGGATCTTTGTTGCAAGGTAGAGTCTTCCGAGCGAGTCCTCTCTCAGGTTGTGGATGGTGACCGTCTCTCCTGCTCCGGGAACTATCTTCGATCCGCCAAGGAAGAGTGTCATTCGACTCTCGCCCGGGGGAATAACAATCACGAAGGTGGACTTGAGTCCCCTGTACGCGGGAACGTTTATCCCGGAGACGATCCCGGTACGGACCAGTTCACCATTCACGAACATCCTGACGTCATCGAATGCAAAGGACCGTATACCGTTTGCATTCACGTCCAGTTCGGCCGTGTCAACATCTCCGGGGAAGAGCTGGACAAGGTCTCCATCGCCGAAGGTGTAGGTGGTTCCCCCGATCTTGATCGAGCCGGAATCTCCGGTGACCGTGAACTGGAGGTAGCAGTCCGGGAGCAGGTATCCCTTCTGGCTGCCCGTAAGATAGACATCGACGACTTGTGGAGCAGTCACCTTCACGTAGTTTGTCAGCACCTTGCTGTTGGTGCCGAACTGGTTGGAGACGGTGAGTGTGACCGTGTAGGTGCCGGAGGAATAATACGTATGGATCGGGTTCTGGTCGGTCGAGTAGGTCTCGTCTCCAAAGCTCCACTCCCATGACTGCGGGGAGCCGGCAGAGAGGTCGGAGAACTGAACCTCCAGGGGAGCCGTCCCTTCCCTGGGAATGGCCTGGAGATTGGCAGTCGGCACCGTGCCGGACGATATGAATGCCTCCGAGGATTTTCTCCCTGAACCGTATGCATTGGTTACCGTGAGCGTCACCGTGTAGGTCCCCGGGTTCTGGTAGGTATGTGTCGGGTTCTGCAGGGTGGAAGATTCGCCGTCACCGAAGTTCCAGAGCCAGGAATCGATTCCACCCGTCGACCGGTCTGTGAACTGCACAGTCAGCGGGAACTGGCCTGCCTGGGGATCAGCGGTGAAGTCTGCCGTCGGAGGCATGGGCCCGGCAGGAATGCTTGCCGTCGGGACGATTCCGGCCCCGGTTGTGACCGGGACTCCCGTGGTTGCGACCGGCGGTGCGGTTGTCGCAGCGGTCGTGATGGTCGTCACCGGGATCGGCGTTGTGCCGGGTGTGACGAGGCTTGATGTATACACGAGCTCCTCCTGGGAGGCGCTGGAATAGATGACCGAGACGATCTCTGGTTCACCGGGGCCGGCAAACTGGATACGCATCGTCTTTCCGGCAGTCCAGGGCCAGTCCTGGGAATGCAAAAACGAGATATCCCCGGACGGCACCCGCTGGCCGTTCACCATGACGACCGTTCTTCCCTCCTGGAGGGGATCTCCTCCGTCATGGTAGATGTAGACCACGTTTCCCGATCGCTCTATATTAGCAGAAAACTGGGGAACAACGTCGGGCTGTGGCGGGAACATCAGCAGAACCACAAGCACTGCCACGACGATGATAGCCACCGACACGATTATTGCCAGGAGAATATTCCTGGATATTGCAGATTCCAAATCCATCTCTT
>LKUF01000024.1 GCA_001412335.1 Methanolinea sp. SDB | reverse complement strand
CTTGTCACTGCCGGCAAGGACATCAGCAACCCCGGAGTTATCGGCACGCTCGGGATGCTCCTTGAGGTGAGCGGGAAAGGAGCTGATATCGACCTTGATGCAATTCCCCGGCCGAACCTCCGTGCCAACAACATGACATTTGAACAGTGGGTGCGTATCTATCCTGGCATGGGTTTTGTTCTCACGGCCAGGGACGAGAACGTGAGCGAGATCGTAAAACGGTTTTCGGATGTGGGAATGACTGCGAAGGTTATCGGGACGGTGGATTCTTCCCGCGAACTGAGGGTGTCGTACAACGGCGACAACGCATCGGTCTTTGATTTTACCCGAAACGGAATCATGAGGCTCTTTTCTGACGACGGATCCTGCAAATGACTGCAATCGGAATCGGAATCGGCAAAGACCCGGACAAGGTCCGGAGAAGCATCGAGAAGGTTTCGGTAGCGTCCGATATCGTCTGTTATTGCACACAGGAGTCACTTACCGGGAGTGTTGCCCCTGAGGGGTTCCGGGTATCAGATAACCCGTCACGGTCGCTTGTCGGCGATCTCGTGTCCGGACGGATCGGTGCTGCCGTCAGGGGGTCTCTGCCGGCAAACGAGACACTCTCGGCATTGAAGGCGGCAACGGGCGTCGATCACCTGGAGAGAGCCGCCCTGCTTGAGACGGCGGACGGGCGAAAGTTCTTCCTGGCTCCTGTCGGAATCGACGAAGGATGGACTGTTGCGGAGAAGATCGTCCTTGCAGGGAAGATAAAAAAGATCGCAGCAGGTTTTGGTTTATCCGACAGGATTGCAGTTCTCTCTGGTGGCAGGTTCGGTGACATTGGAAGACACCCTGCAGTCGACAGGACGATGGCGGATGCAGAGCTGGTCGCATGCATCTGCGGTGGGCGGCATTACGAGATCCTGATCGAGGATGCAATCCGTGAATGCGGGATTGTTCTCGCACCAGACGGGATTTCCGGCAATTTGATCTTTCGTACATTGACCTTTTTGGGATCGGGTCACGGTCATGGCGCACCTGTGCTAAATATCGATTATATCTTTGTGGATACTTCGCGCGCATCACCTGACTATACGAATGCGATTAGACTGGCGGAATCACTCTTAATGTCAGTATGAGTCAATATATCCCGCTTAAATTGAAAATTAACGGATTTATGTCGTTTTTGAAAAATCAGAAAGCCAATGATTGCCGGCATGACCGGATGCCTTCACAGAGTTCCCCGATGGATTAATTGGGGAAAAATTGGTCCTAAATCACGAAATGTTTAAATATTTCCTGATACACTTTTGAATTGAGGTAAAATACAATGGCAGATTTACCTATTGCTGCAGTTGTGAGAATTGCAAAGAAGAATGGTGCTGAGAGAGTTGGAAGCGATGCCGCTGCCGCGCTTGTAGCGAAGGCAGAGGACTACATCGCAAACCTCACCAAGGAAGCCAACAGGCTTGCTCTCCATGCGGGCAGAAAGACGATCAAGGAAGAGGATGTCGAGCTTGCGGCGAAGTCCGCATAAATCTCATCCTTTCCCGTAAAAACCCACGACCGTTCGAATAGGGAATACAAATCAAGGTGGCATCAAATTCCTTTTCTCGCAGGCAATTGGATTACCGCAGGGTATCCGTTCATTGTCATTTCAACTATCCGTTCATTGTCATTTCAA
>LKUF01000023.1 GCA_001412335.1 Methanolinea sp. SDB | reverse complement strand
CGAGGCTGATTCACAGTCAAAATTTGAGCAATTGTGTATGAGTTATGTGAGGACGTCCCGGCGGCAGTTCAGTGACTGAATTGCTATGTAGATAACAAATCGATTCAGTCTCCCCTCACAAAACAGCGAGGAGGCTTTAAAAAAGAGGTATGCCTCCTCCCTCATCTCCGGGAGAAGGCAAGAGCACATGCGAGAGAGAGAGCCGAAATTATGGATATAAACCCAAAACCGGGTGTGGTGGTCGGTGGTGGTGAGGTCGCCGGCACAGTCGTCTCCACCGGGGTTGTCTCTGTCGTGGCGGGAACGGTAGTGGCAACAGTGGTAACCATGGTCGTCGGCCGTGAGGTCGCCGCAGTGGTGGTCACCGTTGCCACCGTCCTGTCTGTTGTCGGTGTGGCGATCAGCGGATTTGTCGTCTGCATGACAAAGGTCACCCCGGTGCTGATCGTCTTTCCGGTCACGGGGTAATTGTCCTTCATGTCATTTGCATCGCACTCGGCAAGAACGGTGTAGGTGCCGCGGGGATAGAGCGAGCTTCCGGTGTACCATACGGCACCGGTCTCCTGGGGAGACCTGCTCACGGCGATATCCCGGAGCGAGTAACTCCCGAGCGACGAATACTCGACACCGTCAGGACCCTTCAGCCTGATGGTCACCGGGGCGCCCGAAACACCGGGTCTCCTGGCCATCTCGTACATATTCGTCTCGATCCGGAATCCTGCGGCGTCGCCTGCCGGGAGCCAGTTGGAGGACGGGGTTATCTCGAAATTCAGGCTGTAATCATAGACGCGAACCTCCAGCGTCGGGTCCTGGACATAAAATGCGAGGGAATTGGATGGGAGCAGGAACCATGCTCCCGTCTTTCCCGAGAACGTTGCCGGGGAGATGTAGAAGTCCGTCGGGTCTGCCACCGTCACTGTGGCGGATGGCACACTGGTCACGCTTCCGCCCGGGCCGTACCAGGCAACCTGGGATCCGGGGCCAACCCCTGTCGCAGTGATGTCAAGGCCTTCCTCGCCGAGAAAGACCGTTCCCATTGCAGGTATGGTATTGAGGGTGGCACCTGCGGGGACGGCGCACAGGAGGAGACCTGAAAAGAGGGCGATACATAGCCATCTCGTACAGAATATTCTCACGGTATCCATGGGGTGAATGTATTCACCTCCTCTAAAAAAAGGTTTCAGGAGAAGAGACCCTGGATGGCCGCCCACATATTGGCAAGGCCCTCGGTGAACAGGACTCCGGGATCGATTCCGAGAACCGGGAAGATGAAGGCGAAGTAGGCGATCGTGCCGATGGTGCTTCCGAGGTTTGCAAGAGCTGCGACCAGGACAACCCTGAAGAGGGGAACGGACATCATCTCCCCGAAACTCTCGGTCTCGAAGATCCTGCGGAAATCGGATGGGGCCGGCTTTCGGATCTTCGCCTCCACCAGCGCCGCAAACCATCCTGCGGCGATGAGGGGATTCAATGCCGTCAGCCACGATACCGCAAACCCCGTGAGTGCTGACAGGGGGTGTCCCCTCGCGGCGAGGGTGAATACCGCAGTCAGGAGACCGTGGATCAGCACCCAGTAGACCAGTGCATTGATGAGGACATCAAGGCCCACTCCCGAAAATGCAAGCGTTATGAGAAGGAAGATGAAGAGACAGGTGACCGCCGCCCCAAATATCAGGCCCCAGGGGCGGGACTTCACCTCTGCGGTCAGGGTCTCTACCGGTGGGATCGTCTCGGGGGCTGCAAGGTAGCTATTCACTCCTTTCACGTGCCCGGCACCGATGACCGCGAGGATGCGCCCGTGGCTGCCCGAGAGCTGATGCAACTGGTGTGCCAGGTACGCGTCACGCTCATCGATCAACGCCCGCGCCCCGTTCGGGGAGAACCGGCGGAACTCCTCGAGCGCCATCGAGATCATGTCCTGCTTCTTCAACTCCTCGACGTCTATCTCCTCCTCGTCGATCGTTGCGACGGAGACCACGAGGGCATAGACCATCCGCAGTTTCTCAAGGATCGAGAGGCTCCGCCAGAAACGGTGCAGCGTGATCCGGATATCCCGGTCGATTAAGCCGACAGAGATATTCCGCTGTTCGGCCTCCTCGACGGCAGCCTTCATCTCGGCTCCGGGCTCGACACCCACATCGAGGCCCACCCGTCTCTGGAGGTAGGCAAGAATCCACTGCACCAGGAGCTGGGAGAAGTTCTTTGCCTCGAGAACTTCCGTGACGGTCGGATCCGCCATCTGCCGCTTTAATGAAGCGTACCGTCCCCTGTCGAGCTCCACTGCCACGAGATCGGGGCTGAATTCCTCGATCGACTCTCTCACTTCATCGACGCTTTTTGCAGAGACGTGCGCCGTCCCCACAATCCGTATCTCCCCCATCAGAGCACCTTCATCCCTTCTCCGTCTATCAGGACCCGCTCCCCCGCAGGGATCGATACCGATTGCAGCACGCACCGGATCCGTCTCTCTTCTTCTTCCCAGGCCTCCCTTCGTGCAAGGAGAAGCCGTGCCATCTCTTCCGCATCGGCCCTCTCCATGCTGACACCCGTTCCCGGGCAGGGATATACCCGCAACTCGTCTCCATCCAGCATGAAGGGGTATGTCCTGCAGATCCATGGTCGATCCGGATATATCGTGCACCGGTTCCCTTCCAGGAAGATACACTGGTCATCGTTCCGCTTCAATGCCCATTCAAACGTGAGGGTCGTCCCGTTCCCGAGATCGATGGATTCCGGGAAGGGCTCGGCGATCTCTTCGGGTCTCATGGATCGCGCAGTTGCAATCCGTGCGATCTCTGCAGGGGAGACCATGACAAGGTCCGAATCCTCGCTGCATCTCCGGCAGCATTCACCGCACCCCGTGCAGCGAAAGCCGATCCTCTCGATCTCTCTTGCCAGCGATTCAAGGCTCCTCATCGTCACGTCTCGTTCCCCTAGTGCCCGTATTCGAGGCAGATCCTGTTGAAATTCTCATATACGACCCGGCCGTTCTCGGAGTGGCTCACTTCCGGGTGCCACTGGAGGCCGTAGATGTGTTTGTCCGGAAATGCAATGGCTTCGTTCGCGCATATCGATGAGCTGGCAAGCCTGACAAAGCCCTCCGGGACAACTGATACTTCATCGGCATGCGAGGCCCATACCCTGATACGACCGGGATATCCCGCGAATATATCGTCATGCTCGAGGATATCGACATCGACAGGTCCGTACCCGCCGTGCCTGCCGGGAGTCACCTCGCCTCCGGATGCTGTTGTAATGACGTGCAGCCCGAGACAGATTCCAAGAACAGGAAGCCCGAGATCCAGGTATTTTGGGGAGTTGCCGGCCCTTGAGAGGCTCGGGCCTCCTCCAAGCACCAGCCCGCGGCAGCCTGATGCGACCTCTTCAGGAGGGGTGGCATTGCCGATCATCTGCACATCTATATCCAGGTCCCGAAACATCCTCTGGATAAGGTGGTTGAACTGGCCGAAATTATTCACCACATATACGGGAAGCATTTCTCTATAATTGGTGTGGTGAAGTTATAAGGCCTTTTTTAGCTGTAGATATTCACCGTCTCGAAGATCTTTGCACGTATCTGATCCGGGGAATACCCCATCAGGTACGCCATGAACATGGCGCCGCCTGCACCCATCCCTTCCTTGACCTCGCCGATGCAGTACCTCGCAAGTCCTGAATGTCCAAGGCGGCCAAAATCCGGGTCGATGAAATAGACCTGAGCGCCGATTGCATTGGAGACCTCGACAAAGTTGGCTGACGGGTCATCCCTGACATAACAGGTGGTCACAACAGGAGGAACCCGGTGCCCGAGCTCTTTTAAGAGCGCCGCAACGGCAAGCATCTGTGTCCCGCCTGCAAGGACCAGCTGCCGGGTGTACGTGTGTGCAATACCGGCACAGACAGGGATCATCGGGTCCCCGGTATGCCGGACAAGATCCAGCGGACCAGAGATCACGGCATCCTGCAAGCGTCCCTTCACGGCCTGCCAGATCTCCTCCTTCTTCGTGACCGGGTTATCCACGTAACTGCTGCTCACCCGTGCATCGTACCCAAGAGCCCTGAGAACGCACATGGCCGTGCTGGTCCCACCCGGAACACATTCACCAAGGACCAGGAGATCCGTGAACTGCGACAGCATCGTTCCTGCCATTGCCCCTTTCTCGTAGAGTCCGGCAGCGGCCGGGACTGCTTCAGCGAACCGTGGATCGGCCCCCGGTTCCCCGTACATATCCAGGCAGGGCACTGTCGGACGGTGCGCGAGACCGGCATTGATGAAGAGGGGTGACATCTGAACAAGCTCGAGCATTGCCCGGGTGATGGATGCCGGTGTGGGGCAGCCCGTGGGCGTGTCGGGTTTTTGCGGCATGCTTGTAACCGCACCCTTCCCGATCAGCTCGGCATCCAGCACCGGGGTCAGAAGCGTCTTTTTCGGGCTCGGTCCCGCGCCCGATACTCCCGGTACCGTCGAAAGGACAGTATTGGCGAGTATCCCGCAAAAAAGCGGGTTTAATGCTTTCATATCCGGAACACGTGAGATGAACGGCATGCTAGTCCTGCCGGATAGGTGAACATTTCATCGGGCATCAATCTATCCCTGCAAACCGGGTTTTGGTAATGCTATTATGCCAGCGAGAGTGAAGAGTACCTACATGTTCGAGATCGAGCAGAGACTCCTGAAATGCGGCGTGCCCATGGGCGACGTGGTATCAGCGGCCATGGAACTGTATGTCCCCCACGGGATCACCCGGGATGATGCGGAGCCCATGATCCGGGACCTTATCAGGAAATACCTGAAGGATCCAAATGTTGCATCACTGATACTCGGGGCAATCCTTCTCGAAGAGGAACTGTACTGGAAGAGAAAAGAGTCGGAGATCGCGGACGACCCGGTATTCCTGCTCTCTGATGAGATCATCGGTATGGCGATCGCAGAATGCATCGGCGGCACCTACGCACGATTCGAATTCACCCGTTATGACCAGAAGAAACCGGGAATACTCGGAAAACTCGGGCCGTTCCTCGATGATGCCGTGGCAGGCCTGATCGCCGGGTGCACCTCCAGGTTCTACAGCGAATGCCACTGAGATCACTGCAGGCCCTGCTGCAGTTCACCACCGTGCTCCCGCTCGGGAGACCTGCCGACCTGGCCTGTTTCGCCCGCCGTTCCTACGTATATCCCCTGGCAGGATATGTGACCGGCGGGATTGCAGCACTCTTCGTCTTCTGGGTTCCCGTGCCTGCGGTTGCAGCGGCACTTGGAATAGCGACCCTCTTTCTGGTGAGCGGGTGCAACCACCTTGACGGACTGCTCGATCTCGGCGACGGCGTCATGGCCCATGGAAGCCGTGAGAGGCGTGTCGCTGCCCTGACCGACCGTTCGCTTGGATCAGGGGCTTTCGCATTCGGGATATCATTCACGCTCATATCGTTTGCCTGTCTCTTTGGACAGGCACATATCTGGGCCGCCCTCATCGCATCAGAGGTGGGCGCAAAATTCTCCATGGCATTTCTTACCGCCTGTGGTGAGCCGTTCCACGAGGGGCTGCATTCTTTTCTCCATTCCCATGCCCGGACGTACTTTCCCTTTATCGCTCTCCTCTTCTGTCTGCCCCTTATACTGCTGCCCATTTCCCTGGCGGCCCTTGCTGCCATGGGCATCGCGATGATCGTATCGCCCCTTCTCCTGCTGTATCTTGCACGGAGACTCTTTGGAGGGGTGAACGGCGACGTTGTCGGGGCTTCGAACGAGATAACGAGGGCCGTGATACTCCTTGTGCTCATCCTGGTATGAGAAGCGCACTTATATTGCGTGGCATTCTGTAAGAGTACCCTGATGTTGGACAGGGGAGTGCATACCAGGGGCGGCGTGATCACCGAGCGGAATTCCGAGCTCTGCACCGTGCGTGTGAGATTGCCTGCCGGAGTCATATCACCGGACCAGCTGCGCGGGTTAGCCGATACGGCAGACACATTGGGTATAAAAGAGCTTCAGCTCACCGTGCGGCAGACTATCGAACTGCCACACATGGATCCCGGGAGGCTCGAGGAGGCTGCCGGGCTCCTGGCGGAAAACAGGACACCAATCGGCGCCTCAATGGACGAGGTCGTCAATATTACTGCATGTCCGGGACTGGACAGGTGCATGTATGCCAATATTGCTCCGATTCCACTCGCCCGGGAGCTCGATTGCCGCCTGTTCGGCAAGGAGATGCCGATAAAGATCAGGATCTCGATCTCGGGATGCCCGAATGCCTGCACCAGTCCGACGATGAACGAGATAGGGGTGGTGGGAAAGATCCGGCCCATCAGAAATCCCGGCATGTGCACCGGCTGCGGTACCTGCGTGGAATACTGCAAGGAAGGCGCGTTGACCATCAAGGGTGGCGTGGTCACCATGGACGAGGACGCCTGTGTCGAGTGCGGCACGTGCATACGCTCATGCCCCTTCAATATCATCGGATCAGGGGGCGTCCGCTATCATATCACGGTCGGCGGGCAGAGAGGCAGGCACCCCAGAACAGGAAAGGAGCTCGTCTCTGTTGATTCACCGGAAAAAGTCATTGAAGTGGTTGAAAAGGTGGTATACCGGGTTTATCGCCGCGCCTGGAGCGGACGGCTCCTCTCGGAGCAGCTCGACGACATAGGGTTTGAAGAGTTAACCAGGGAGATCAGGGAGCAATACCAGGATAATGCCGGTAACGAGGCCTAGTACCGGGACCTGAACCCGCGGTTCGCGTCATCGTCGCACTCGATCTCTGTCGCGTCCCGGACCAGGGCATTGAACTGCATGGCAGCGTTCATCAGGCTTTCGTCTGCAGCCAGTCCCCGGGTTATCTTTTCCATGGCTTTTTCCTGGGGAGGCGGATATACGCGGGGCCCTTTACGGATGCCCCTGCAATGGATGCAGTATGCGCAATAGCTGTACACCGATACTTCACCTGACGCACATTCCACCGTTGCGCGGTTCCCGCTCTCGTCCCGTTGAATGGGAAGGGTCTTCATAGCAAGGATCGTGGTTTCTTATCCATCAGATATGATAGTGTCGGTTTTCGCTTTTTTTATGGAAATTGCCCAGAATATCGCTCATCGAAATGATTAATATAGATCCATCTCTAATAAGTAATACTCGCATAAATAGACTGTATTATCACAGTCTCGTATTTATTGGAGGAATGTTATGGCATCTGAAAAGCCCCATATGAATCTGGCGGTCATCGGACACATCGACCACGGGAAGTCAACCATGGTCGGAAGGCTCATGTTCGAGACCGGTACCGTTCCCGCACACATTATTGAGGGATACAGAAAAGAGGCCGAATCGAAGGGAAAGGGTTCCTTTGAATTTGCCTGGGTCATGGACAACCTGAAGGAAGAGAGGGAGAGAGGTATCACCATAGATATCGCCCACAAGAGGTTTGACACGGCCAAGTTCTATTTCACCGTTGTAGACTGCCCGGGACACCGAGACTTTGTAAAGAACATGATCACCGGAGCCTCCCAGGCCGATGCGGCTATCCTTGTCGTCGCTGCATCCGACGGTGTAATGGAACAGACCAAGGAGCACGTCTTCCTGTCGAGAACACTCGGCATCAACCAGCTGATCATCGCTATCAACAAGATGGATGCTGTCAAGTACGATGAGAAGCGTTTCGAGGAAGTGAAGAAGGATCTCTCCACGCTGCTCCAGATGGTGGGATACAAGCCGGCTGAGACACTCTTCATCCCAACCAGTGCACTTGCAGGGACAAACATCTCGAAGAAGAGCGAAGAAACCGCCTGGTACAAGGGCCCGACACTGCTCGAGGCGCTTGATACCCTGAAAGAGCCGGAGAAACCGATCGACAAGCCGCTCCGCCTGCCTATCCAGGATGTATACAGCATCAGCGGTATCGGCACCGTGCCGGTCGGCCGCGTGGAAACCGGTGTGATGAAGAAGGGAATGAAGGTCACTTTCATGCCTGCAAACAAGGAAGGAGAGGTCAAGTCCATCGAGATGCACCACGAAGAGATCCCTGAGGCAATGCCTGGTGACAACGTCGGTTTCAATGTACGTGGTATCGGAAAGGGAGATATCCGCCGTGGAGACGTCTGTGGACCATCCGATGCACCACCGACTGTCGCTGACGAGTTCACCGCCCAGATCGTGGTGCTCCAGCACCCGAGCGCGATAACCGTCGGGTATACACCGGTCTTCCACTGCCACACCACCCAGACCGCCTGTACCTTTGTCGAGCTCCAGAAGAAACTCGACCCGAGGACCGGTCAGACCAAGGAGGAGAATCCCACCTTCATCAAGAGCGGAGATGCAGCCATCGTGCAGGTCAAGCCTACCAAGCCCATGGTCATCGAGAACGTGAAGGAACTGCCCCAGCTGGGAAGATTCGCCATTCGTGATATGGGATCGACGATCGCCGCCGGTATGTGCATTGGCATCCAGGCCAAGCAGATGCGATAACCATACTTTACATTTTTGGTGAATACCATGCAAAAAGCCAGAATACGCCTGACAGGAACCGACTTCAAGAAGGTCGAGATGGTCTGTGACAGAATACGTGAGATCGCTGAACGAACGGGTGTCAATCTGGCTGGACCGATCCCACTGCCCACGAAACGGCTGGTGGTACCGATCAGAAAGAGCCCCGACGGTGAAGGGACTGCTACCTGGGACAGGTGGCAGATGCGGGTCCACAAACGATTGATCGACATCGACGCTGACGAACGGGCCCTGCGACAGCTCATGCGCACACAGGTACCGAAGGACATCGGCATCGAGATAGTGCTGGAAAGTTGAGGGAGCGGCTTTGACCGCCGGGTTTCCTGATAAAATCCGAGAATTGGTCTCTTTCGAGAGACTATGTGCAATAATTTTTCTCATTGGTTTCTTCGTACGGTTCTTTGCACTTGACCTGAAGCTGTTTCACCATGATGAAGCAATCCATGCCTGGTTCGCATACGAGCTGATCACGAACGGGACCTACGCGTACGACCCCATGTACCACGGCCCGTTTCTCTACTACGTGACGGCCGGGATGTACTACATCTTCGGCCAGTCCGACCTTGTCGCACGACTCCTTCCCGCACTCTTCGGAGCGGCAATCATCCCGCTTGTCTACGCCATCTACCGCCTGGGATACCTTGATGAGAAGCAGACACTGATTGCAGGGCTTTTCGTTGCAATCTCTCCGAATCTTGTATATTTCTCCAGGTTCCTGCGGCATGATATATTCCAGCTCTTCTTTACGATGCTCATCCTTGTCGCTCTCCTCTACTACCTTGACAGGGGGAAACTGCGATATGCGCTGATTGCAGGGGCTGCGATCGGCGGGGGGATGACGCTCAAGGAGGATATGCCGATATTTCTCATTATCCTGGCAACGTTTGCGATCTATCTCCTCGTGAGAAGACACGTGCGCTTTCCTCCAACCTGGAAACGGGACCTCGTGGCTGGCATCATCGTTGCGCTGGGGGTCATGGTCCTCTTCTATTCATCGTTTGGTGCCCACTTCGAGATCATCCAGACCGGGTGGATAGACGCGTACAACCACTGGGTTGCGATGCACGGAATGTGCCGGATATGCGGCCCCTGGTTCTTCTACATAATCCTCTTCCTCCTGTACGAGGTGCCGATATTCTTCCTCGCCGTATTCGGCATGGCCCAGTTCCTTGACCGCCATAACCCGGTCCCTGACTGGATCAAAAAGATCAGGGGATTTTTTGACCGTGAGGAAGCCAGGACCTTTGAGATTGGCGATTTTGGCCCTGAAGGGCGATGGGTTCCGTGGGACAAAAGAGAGCTCTTCTTCCTCTTCTGCATATACTGGCTGTTCGTCTCGCTCGCCGCCTATGCATATATCGGGGAGAAGGTCCCCTGGCTGATCGTGCACCAGCTCCTGCCGATGATACTGGTCTCGGTCTACCTGATGAGCAAAAAAAAGACCGTCATTGCCCTCGCAGGCTGCGTCTTCTTGATCATGATGACCTGGCACGTTGCATTCGTTCCCGCTGATATCAATGAGCCCATCGTCCAGGTACAGAACTCGGAGGATATGCGGGATGTGATGAAGCTCGTCGACGCCTCTGATACGGTTGTCATCGCATCCCAGAATTACTGGCCGCTCCCCTGGTACTACCGTGGCGGCGGCTGGGACAAGATGCGGTTTTACGGCCAGATAGTGGATCAACCGACAATATACTCGGTAGACGGGGACATGGTGATCACGCACGACCAGGACAGCTACGAGTCCCTCAAGGGGTATGAGAAGCATACCTTCAAATTGAGTTACTGGTTCTCGATTTACGACAACGAGGACCGGTTGCTCGAGTACTATTTCCTGCGTGACGGGAAGATGGGAAGCATCAATATCGATATCTTCACGAAACCTGGCCTGTACGATAAAGCAGGCGTTGTACCGCCATAAACCTTTTTTGATGGTGTTTTTTTAATCGATTTTCTGAATTCCAGACACCCCCAGAGGCTGCTCCGTTGAGATGCTCCCGATTCTAACATCCCAACGTTTGACCCTGCCCATCGGATATCGCATGCGGGGGGTCGGGAGGGTGCAACCCCTGTCAGCATGCATTCTTATGGGCTGCGCTGCGCTTGCGCTGCGGCGAACCCCAAAAACGCGATAGGGACTGTAATGGGGCAGAGATGATCAACCCTGCAGTACCCCGATCCACCCTGCCCAATGGATATCGCCTGTGGGGAGTCGGGGGGTGAAACCCCCTGTCTGCATGCCTGGCATCCTGGGAGATCGGGATTGATGTCACACGCGGGGCGCCGGGGATGCAAACCCCTGTCTACATTATTGCATCATACCCCTGTCACCTCTGCCCACCGGACATTCCCTGAGGCAGCTCCCTGTCAGCATATACCTCTAAGACACTCCCAGGGGCAGCGCTTCGCT
>LKUF01000022.1 GCA_001412335.1 Methanolinea sp. SDB | reverse complement strand
GGGACTGTCGGGATCTCGACGGGAATCACAAGCCCGCTGCTGCCCCTCCAGCTCAAACTTGTGCTTATCATCGACATGCTCCTCGGGAGGATCGAGATAATCCCGCTTGCCCTTCTCTTCTTCCCACGAACATGGGTAAAAGCCCGTGGACACCCCAAAAACAGCGGGGCTAACTGAAATGGGGTGAAATAGAGCGGGGAAATAATTAATTCACATTCCTCCCAATCAGATACCTGGGATCTTCCGGGACCGGGACAGGAGGAATGCAGGAATGAGGATTATCATCGTCGGGGCGGGGCCGCTCGGTTTGAATCTTGCGCAGATGCTGATCAGGGACAGGCATGAAGTGATCATCATCGAGAAAGAAGAAGATCGTGCCAGGCTTGTCGCCGAAACACTTGATTGTACGGTCATCCAGATGGAGGGCACCCATCCGGATGCCCTCGAGAAGGCCGAGATCAGGAAGGCCGACGCGGTTGTGGCGGCAACGACCCACGACCAGGACAATATCATTATCGGGCTCATCGCCCGGACGTTCGAGGTGCCGGACATCATCATCCGCACGGACGATCTCCAGTTCCTAAACGTTGCCAAAAAACTCGGTTTCCGGCACGTAGTCAATCCCTCGCAGACCACCTCCCTGATCATAGCAAATAAACTCAGGGGTGTGGATACGATCGAGCTCTCCACCCTCGTCAGAGGAGATGTCCGTTTCATGAGCGTGATAGTCGGCGAGAAACAGGGAAAGAAACGTCTCGCTGATCTCGAGCCGCCGGGAAAGACCGAGTATATCGGGCTTTACCGGGATCATACGTTTCATTTCAGGGGAGAAAACCCCATCCTCGAGGCAGGCGACGAGGTGCTGGTGATCACCACGGAGGAGAAGGTGGAGCAGATTGCACGGTTGTTCCTGGGCGGGGAGCCAGCCATCCCGGTGTGATGGATCAAAAGGGTGAGGAAGAGATCCATCGAACATGACCCTTTTTTGAAAGGATAATCCCGCACCGGCAAAAGCCTCTCCTCCCTGCCAGGCCCCACGGATAAGACTGCGGTGGAATCCTGAAAAAGATCCTGTTGCCTTTTTCCCGGGAAAACGGACGCCCGATGACTTTTCCTGCTGCCTGCTTTCTGGCGGCAGAAAGGGCGGCACCCACCGTCAGGGAAAAATTCCACAATGAACACATTCGTTCAGGGATCGATTCGACTAAAAAATCTTAATATGGCTTACGAATCCTTTTACCAGTAGGGGGGAGGGTATAGAGCCGTGCAGAGTACACCTATCTCGCTTTTTATTGAAGTCTACGTGGACCCGTCGCTTTGCATCGGCTGCAGAACGTGCATCGACGAGTGCTCCATGGGAGTCTTTGAGATGGACGGTGACAAGGCGTATGCCGTCCGTGCCAACGTCTGTATCGGCTGTTTCAAGTGCAGGGAGTTCTGCCCCAACCACGCGATCCAGACGCGGTGGATAATGCGTGCCTGAACAAGGTGCCA
>LKUF01000021.1 GCA_001412335.1 Methanolinea sp. SDB | reverse complement strand
GGACTGGCACGAGAGTGCGGACGAGGAGTACTGGTATTACTATGTCCAGGGCGGGGAGCGGTATCCTACCACGACCGGGCTCTCGGTGCAGACCGTCTCTGATATCACCATTTTCCAGGCCGGACCAATCGTGGAGGGGACGCCGTCGTCCGGGCTCGGCCCGGGTTCGCTTCTCCCCTTGATCGCGCTGGTCGGAATCGGGCTTGGAATCTTTTGGAGGAGATCGAATTGAAGGCAGGCGGACACAATCCGGGAAGGATGCTGGCTTTGATCCTGGTGGTGTTCTGCCTCGCAACAGGATACGCCTGTGCCGATCCGACCACCGATGTGCTCATCCAAAAGATTGCACCGGATGGCACTGTCATACAGGAGACCACGGTCAGTTACCAGTGGCTGGAGGCGAACCTCCCGGTACAGGGCGACGGCGTCACCCATTACTACCACCAGGGCCCTGTCTTCGCCGATGACAAGGAGGCGCAGTGGGATGCGGACGAGACGACGAACTTCAAGGACTGGGGAGCGGTGAAAGGAACCGCGATCAGGGACCTGTGCGACCTGGTGGGCGGAATGTCCCCCGGAGACGAGGTGATGATCAAGGCCGGCGACGGGTATCATGTCGAATTCAGGTACCGGAATGTCTACGAACCCCAACCCCGGCAGGGCGAGATCGTTCTCTGCTGGTATAATGGCGAGGACTCGGTTGTCGGCGAGCGCCAGGGAACAGGGTACCCGCCCTCCTACCACGCAGGGATGAGGCTCGTCTTCTTTGCCGACGATTCCACCAATCCGGAGGGAAAACACGTATTCGGAAACTGGGACATGCACGAGGTGATGCCTGAAGAGGATATCCACCTCTTCTCTGACCTCTATCCCTCTACCAGCGGGTACGGGGTGAAATGGGTGGACGAGGTCAGGATCTACGAGGGAGGCTACCGTGGGGAGAAAGGAGCACTTGCCAAGTCTGCGATGGATCTCACCCCGGAGGAAGGGTCCGAGGTCCCTCTATCGATCCTTCCCGTGCTGGCAGGGGTGCTTATTGCGCTTGGCTTCTGGAGAAAACCATGAGATCCGCCATTCCCGCTCTTCTCCTCCTTGCAGCCTGCACCGTCCTGTGTCTGCTTGCAGGCTGCACCGGCACACCTGCTGGGGGGACCGTTCAGGCCGACGACTTTTCGGACTGGAGGCTCACGCTCAACGGGACCGGCGAGGAGGTGCTCACCCTTGAAGATCTCCGCGGGCTCCCGGCTTCAGAAGGCCACGGATATGCCGTGTCCACTGTCGGGATCCGGTACGGGCCGTACCGGTGCCGGGGAGTCGATCTCACCCTTCTCGTCGACATGGCGGGAGGGATGGGCGAGAGAGACCAGGTCTGGGTCTCCGCCCCCGACGGGTACCTCTGGGTGTTCGATGCCGAACAGATGTCGGGAGAGGGATTTGTGACATTCAACGAGGACTTGAAAGAGATCCCCTCACCCCCCCTCTCCATCATCCTGATGTACGAGCAGGACGGGCACCCGCTCAGCTATAATGACGGCGGACCGGCCAGAATCGCGATAATCTCGAAGGAACCGGGAGTTGTCACCGAGGGGAGCGCATGGGTGAAATGGGTGGATAGGATAGAGGTCAGGAGCACATGATACGATTCGCGGGACTTGTCGTTCTCCTCCTCATCACCGTCGCCCTGTCAGGGTGCACGGGAGATCCCGGCGGGGTGACTGAATTAAAAGTCCTCCCGGCAGGGAGCCTCCTCATCCCGTTCGAAGAGGCGGAGGAAGAGTTCGAGGCACTCCACCCCGGAGTCGATGTCCAGCTCGAGGGACATGGCAGCATCCAGGTGATCAGACAGGTCACCGACCTGCACCGTGCGGCTGACGTCGTCGCCGTGGCCGACGAATCGCTCATCCCCGACATGATGTACCGGAGAATGGAAGACTCGGAGGAGAATTACACGGACTGGTATATCCCCTTCGCCACAAACGAGATGGTCATCGCCTATACGCCGACGAGCAGGTATGCAGGGGAGATCACCAGTGAAAACTGGTACGAGATACTTGATCGGCCGGGTGTGCGAACAGGGTTTTCCAACCCCATGCTCGATGCGGCGGGCTACCGGACGCTGATGGTGGTCCAGCTCGCAGAATCTGAGTACGGCAACGAGACTCTTTTTGCATCGCTCATCGGGAACCACTTCGACCCGCCCCTGGAGGTGACCACCGACGGAGGCGTGACCACCATACACCTGCCCCAGATCATGAAACCTTCTGACCAGGAACTCGTCATCAGGGACGGAAGCATCTACCTGATCTCTCTCCTGCAGGCCGGGGGCATCGACTATGCGTTCGAGTACCGGAGCGTGGCGGACGCGGTCGGGCTCGAGTGGATACCCCTCCCGGAGTCCATCAACCTCGGATCATCGGACCTGGAGCAGGAATATTCGAAGGTGAAGGTGGAGCTCGGATTCCAGAGATTCAGCTCCATCGGGAAGGAGAGGACCGGGCGGCATATCGTCTATGCCATCACCATCCCTGCAAATGCACCCCACCCTGAGCTTGCGGAGGAGTTCATGAACTACGTCCTGGGCCAAGCAGGGAAGGGGAGGCCAGGATGGCCTCCGCCGCTCGGCCAGGGATCGTGAACAAATCAGATGATCCTGATCGGGACCCATGCATACAAAATGAAGATGGCGCGAGCGATTTTCATATGTGAAGCGAACCTGAAAGATCCGGAGACCCCGGGTCCGGGAAAGGACACCCATCTGGAAAGTATTCCCTGACAGGAAAATAATGTGGAGTGAAAGATGAACCGGAGATCGATTGCGACGGTGCTGTTCTTCTTCCTGCTCTGTGCAGTGCTTGCTCTGTCTCCGGCATCCGGGGCCACCACCGAAGTCCGGTTGGTAAAATATGCTGCAGACGGGTACACGGTGCTTGCCGAGAAGCGGGTCGATTACCACTGGATGGAGGCGAACCTCCCCGTGTACGGTGACGGGACGACACACTACTACCACCAGGGCCCGGTATTCGTGGACGACCCCGAGGAGCGCTGGAACCCTGCCGAGGATACGAACTGTTATCCCGAAAAGGACATGGGGGCTGTAAAAGGGACCAACGTAAAAGACCTCTGCGATCTCGTCGGCGGGATGGAGGAGGGCGACTACATGGTGGTCAGGGCCGCAGACGGGCTCACCAGGTCTTTTGCATACAGGAACGTGTATTCCTACGGTCCCCGTGAAGGCCCGATCGTCCTCACGTGGTACGTCGACGGGCTCTCGCTTTACCCTGATAAGTCATTTCCCGATACCGGGTACTCGGACGGCATGCGGCTGGTCTGGTTCGCGGATACGTCCGTGAATCCCTGGGGCGAGCACATCTTCGGGAACTGGGACTGGCACGAGAGTGCGGACGAGGAGTACTGGTA
>LKUF01000020.1 GCA_001412335.1 Methanolinea sp. SDB | reverse complement strand
GAAGTTGCCCGGGCTGCAAGGGAGAACCTCGAGGCGGCAGGGATACGCAACGTGAACGTTGTCGTCGCAGACGGGACGGACGGCTATGCACCATCGGCCCCCTATGATGCGATCATCGTCACTGCCGCCGCCCCCGATATCCCGAAACCGCTTCTTGAGCAGCTCGCAGACGGGGGACGGCTGGTTGCCCCTGTGGGAGGAAGGGATCTCCAGACCCTGGTAAAACTGGTCAGGAAGGGGGACGCGATAATCCGGTCCACCCACGGCGGTGTGGTCTTCGTCCCGCTCCTCGGACACCATGGGTGGCCCGAATAAGGGGTTTTTGCAGAATGATTATCGACGTAACCAGATCACTGACCCGGAACAACGTGGTCTATCCGGGGGATATCCCCCCGCGGTTCAGCCAGGAGGATTGCGGCCAGTATCTCCTGTCAGAACTGACCCTGAGCACGCATTCGGGCACCCATATCGATGCCCCTGCCCATTATCTCAAGGATTCCCGGTCAATCGATACAATCCCTTTCGAGCTGCTGATGGGAAGGTGCAGGGTGATCGATCTCTCGAATACTTCCGGGCCGATCGAGTCCCGGCACCTGGAAGAACGGATCAAGGGGGAAAAAAAGATACTGTTAAAGACCAGGTTTTCGACAAAAACGGATTTTGACCCGGATTACAGCGCTCTCTCGATATCAGGGGCGGAGACAGTACTCCAGGCGGGAATCCATTGCGTGGGAATCGATTCGCCCTCGATAGAGGCGTATCGCGGGGATGGGGCCGTTCACCGCCTGCTTCTTGGCAGCGGGACAGCAGTCATCGAGCTCCTGGACCTTTCTGCAGTACGGGAGGGGATCTACTGGATGATTGCGCTGCCACTCAGGCTGGACGGACTCGACGGCTCTCCGGCAAGGGTCCTGCTGGCAACAGAAGATGACAGGGAGGCATTTTATGGGAATTATTCATGATGCAGTAAAAAAAATCGAAGGGATTGCAAAGAATACCGGATGCGAGGACGGAAACATCGTCCTCCGGGTGAACCCGGACTGCATTCCGTGCCAGTACGAGAAAGGTGCCTGCATGGAAGCGGTCTTTGGAGGGAGAGTTGCGGAGTTCGTCACCCGCGACCCGTTGAGGGCGACGACACGTATGGGATTCATGTTCGATGCGACACTGGACACCGTCCCCAAGAGAGCGGCAGCCTGTGCAATACTCAATGTGATCACGGGATTTCTCTGTATATCCCGTGTAACAAAAGCATGTCCCCATGAGTGCCATGCCGCATGTCTTGCCAGGCTGAAGCAGGAACTGGCAGGGAAGAGTCTCTTTTGCCAGGAAATCCCCGGCCATGTTGCCGAAAAACTGGGACATGTGACCAAAAATCCCGACCAGGCCGACGTCTTGTTGATCAATGGTGCAGCACTGGTCTCTGATCAGGGTCCGGCCCTGATCGAGAAGTATAGCGGGTCAAAGAGGATCCTCTTTGTCGCCCCTTCGAATGCCGGGGTGGCATCACTGCATGATCTTGAATACTGGTGCCCCTACGGCCGAGCATAATTCTTTTTCCAGCCAACTCCTACATACCACGCATATGCTTTTTGGCTCATCAGGGATCAGGACGGTTTATGACAGGGAACTCCTGGGAACCGCACTGGATCTGGGACTTTTCCTCGGCTCCCCCGGACGGTCCGTGGTGATCGGAAGGGATGCGAGGACTACCGGACCCGTCCTGGAAATGAGCCTTGCCTCCGGAATACTTTCCGGTGGAGGCGACGCATTCACCGCAGGAGTCGTCCCGACCCCTGTCATCGGTTTTTCGTCGCGGTTCATGGATTCAGGCTGCATGATAACCGCTTCCCATAATCCCGAGGAGTACAACGGGATCAAGGTATTCAACAAGGACGGATCATCGCTCACACGAGACCAGCAACAGGAGGCCGAGGGAGCGATCGGGACCAGGGCAGGTGTGGAGTGGGACCGATACGGGTCGATATTCCCCTTCGATGCAAAGAGCAGGTACATCGAGGCCGTCCTCGACAGGATCTCCCCTGTGCGTGACCTTGCAATGGTCCTTGACTGTGGAAACGGGGCGGGATGCACGGTGAGTCCCATCCTCCTGAAAAGGATGGGGATCTCGGTCCACTGCGCAAACTGCGACACGTCGGGAACCTTTACCCGCCCTTCAGAGCCCCTCCCCGAGTACCTGCCCTACATGCGAAACCTCGTGAAGGCAACAGGCGCGGGCGGAGCGGTGGTACATGACGGGGATGCAGACCGGATGATGGCGTTCTCCCCCGACGGCAATTTCATCACCGGTGATCAGCTCCTCATCCTCTTTGCACGGTACCTGGGCGCAAAACGGGTGGTCACCACCCATGATGCGTCCATGGCGGTCGAGGAGATTGCAGAAGTGAGAAGGACCCCTGTTGGCGACACGTTCGTATCAGAGGAGCTGATACAGTGGGGAGATTTCGGCGGGGAACCCTCCGGTGCCTGGATATTTCCCGGGCATTCCCTCTGCCCCGACGGCCCCTACGCAGCTGCGCTCTTCTGTGAGATATCGTCAGAATGGGATATATCAGAAGAGATCGAGGAGATGCCACTCTACCCGATGATACGGGAGTCCTGGCCATGCCCTGGCGCTCGGGAGATCCTCACGAAAATCGGCGCAGACTCCCCCACCGACGGAATACGACTCTCTTTTGAGGGGGGGTGGTGCCTGGTCCGCGCCTCCGGGACAGAGCCGAAGATACGGTTCACCGCCGAGGGAACAACACGGGCCAGAGCCCGGGAAATGCTTGAGAAGGGTCAGGAACTGGTCAGAAAGGGGAAAAGTGCTTAAACTCCTGGGTATGAGGTAATCACATGCAGTGCGTAATCCTGGCGGCAGGTGAAGGAAAGAGGATGCGCCCACTCACCAGCCGGAGACCAAAAGTGATGCTCCCGCTGGCAAACGTCCCGATGCTTGGCCATCTTGTCACGGCAGTCCGGCAGGCAGGCATCGACGAGGTGGTACTGGTGGTCGGATACGGGGAGCGCGAGGTCAGGAAGTATTGTGGCGATGGCAGCACATTCGGACTCTCGATCAGCTATGTGACCCAGAGATACCAGAAAGGAACCGCAGACGCACTGTATGCCGCCAGGAATCTCATCGATGACACGTTCCTGCTGATGAATGGGGACATGATCATCCGGAAGGCCGATATTGAGGTGATCAAACAGATGCAGGCCCCCTGCATGGGTATATACCACTCCGACCACCCGGAGGACTACGGGGTTGTCACAGTCGGGGAATCCAGGGTAACGAAACTCGAAGAAAAGACGGATAAACCGGCAGGAGATCTCATCAACGCCGGCATCTACCTGTTCGATGCCGACATCATCGACCTTTTAGAGAGCGTGAAATGCTCGTCGAGGGGCGAGTACGAGCTCACCGATGCACTCGGTGCATACATCAGGGACGATATACTCGGATTCTTTCGGCTCACATCGTGGCTTGATGTGGGATTTCCCTGGGACCTCCTCGCGGCAAACGAGATCCTGCTTGGGGATCTGCAGCCGTCCTGCAGGGGACTCGTCGAGGACGGCACATGTATCAATGGCCCCGTATCCATTGGGGAAGGTACGGTGATAAAGTCAGGATCCTACATCGAAGGCCCGTGTATCATCGGCAATGACTGCCGTATCGGACCGCATGCCCATATCCGGGGTTCGACGTCCATCGGTGAAAGGTGCCATATCGGTCATTGCACTGAGGTGAAGAATTCGGTGATCATGAACGATACAAAGATCCCGCATTTCAATTACCTGGGAGACTCGGTCGTCGGCACCGGATGCAATTTCGGGGCAGGGACAAAGGTTGCGAACCTGCGCCATGACCACCGGACAGTGAAGATCGGGGGCAGGGATACGAAAAGGGTGAAGATGGGGGCGATTATTGCGGACAACGTGAGGTTCGGGATCAACTGCTCGGTGAATGTCGGGACGGTTGTCGGGAGCAACGTGGGTATTGCCCCTCATTCTTTTGTGGACGGATGGATAGATGAATATTCAGTTATAGGATAGGTGAACCATGCAGGCGGTAATTCTTGCAGCCGGAGAGGGGAGGCGGATACGGCCCCTCACGAGAGGGAGGCCAAAAGCGCTCATCCCTGTGGCAAACAGGCCGATAATCGACTATCCCATCCAGGCGCTCCTGGAGTGCGGCATCAGGGATATCGTGGTGGTGGTCGGCTATCGCAAGGAGCAGGTTATCAGGTACCTCAACACACTCGATCTCCCTGTTGACGTCGTTGTACAGAAGAAGCAGCTCGGGACAGGGCATGCCCTGAAATGTGCGGAAAATGTCCTGGAAGAGGAGTTTTTGGTCGTTCCCGGGGATAATTATATTGACAGCGCCTCACTTGGCAAAATCCTTGAAAAACCGTCTTCGATGCTCGTGAAGACGCATCCGTACCCTTCGAACTTCGGTGTCGTCGTCATCAGGGACGGTCTTGTGGAGAGCATCGTTGAAAAACCCGAGCATGCACCAGCTTTCACCATTTCAACAGGGATATTCTCCCTTGACAGGGATATCTTCTCCTACCTTCATGAAAACGACCTGACCGATGCCATAAGCGAGATGCTCCGGCAGGGAAAAGAGATCCGTGCTGTCATGGCCGAAGACTGGCAGGATGCGATCTATCCCTGGGATCTCCTGGCAATGAACGAGAGACTCATCGGGAATATGAAACCGAAGAAGTCTGGAATTCTTGAAAAGTCCGTTGTTATACAGGGAAACGTGGGGATCGGCAAGGATACGCATGTGGGACCGAACTCGGTGATACAGGGCCCGGTGGTGATCGGCGAGGAGTGTGAGATCGGGCCATTCAGTTATATCGGGCCGTACACGAGCATCGGATCACGGGTGAGAGTCGACCCGTTCTCCTGTATCGAGGATTCGGTTATCATGGACGACGTCTCCATTGGAGCCTACTCGAGAGTGAAAAAGTCGGTTCTTGGCGAGGGAGTTGTTCTCGGGGATCACACCTCGACGACTGTTGCATCGCACCTGATGGAGATCGAGGGCAGTCCAATCAGGGGAAAGTTCGGAGCGGTTATTGGTAACGAGGTGTCCTGTGGTCCTTTCACAGCAATTGAAGGCGCGATAATCGGGAATAACGCCAGGATTGGCGGCGGAAGAACGATCAGTTCGACGATGGCCTATGATGACGATATCACGGTGATCTGAAGTGTGCGGGATTATCGGGTACTGCGGGCTCTCACAGGCTGCACCCGTGCTGGTAAAAGGACTCAGAAGGCTGGAATACCGGGGCTATGACTCATATGGCATCGCTGTCAGCAACAGGGATATCGCGGTCAGCAAGCGGCAGGGAAAGGTCTCGGAAGGAGAGAGGGATGCCAGGTCTATCCGCGGAAAGATTGGGATCGGACATACACGCTGGGCGACCCACGGTGTCCCGAACGACCGGAACGCACACCCCCACACCGACTGCAGGGGGGACATCGCGATAGTCCACAACGGGATCATCGAGAATTATGCTGCACTCAAACGGGATCTCCTCGAAAGGGGACACACATTCCGTTCAGATACAGACTCCGAGGTGATCTCCCATCTCATCGAGGAGCACTACACGGGAGACCTCATGAAAGCAGTGGAAGACGCCCTTCCCCTCCTGGAAGGCTCGTACGCCATCCTTGCGATAGCCAGGGGAGAGAAGAGGATCGTTGCGGCACGGCAGAGCAGCCCATTAGTGATTGGCATGGGAGACCAGGAAGTCTTTGCCGCCTCCGACATGACCCCCATCCTTGAATATACCGAGAGAGCGGTATTTCTGGAGGACGGGGATATCGCGTCGCTTGATCCCCGGGGGGTCGTGATCCGAAATTCCGGAAGGGTGGTGGTCCGGCCGACAGAACTCATCGACTGGTCGTTTGACGACGTGAAGAAGGGTGGTTTTCGCCATTACATGGAAAAGGAGATCTACGAGCAGCCAGAGGTGTTTTCCAACACGTTGCGGACCCTGAAGAGGGAAGAGGTGCCAAAATGGCTGAGGAAGGTCAAAAGAATCTCGATTGTCTCGTGTGGGACCTCGTTCCATTCGGGACTCCTCTTCAAGTATCTCCTGGAGGAGATTTGCAGGATCCCTGCGAGGCTGGAATTCGCGTCTGAGTTCAAGTACTTCCCGCCCCCATTGAGCGAGCTCGTTGTCGGCATAACTCAGTCTGGTGAGACGGCAGACACCATCGCTGCAATCAAGGTTGCAAAATCCTATAACTGTCCGACACTGGCCGTAACGAACGTGCTCGGGAGTTCCATCACCCGTATCGCAGATCACACGTTCTACACGCAGGCCGGACCCGAGATCAGCGTGGCCGCCACCAAGTCCTTCATTGCGCAACTGGCCGTGTTGATGCACATCGTGGACGAGTTGTCAGGAGGCACACTGACCGAATCGCTTGAGCGGGCCAACAGGGCCATCGAGGAGACGCTTCTTCTCGACATGGAAAGAGCGGTGGCATGCTGCCAGGATGCGGCGCACATCTTCTTTGTCGGCCGGGGGCCGCTGTACCCGGTGGCACTGGAAGGGGCACTCAAGATGAAGGAGATATCCTACATCCATGCCGAAGGCTATGCCGCCGGTGAGATTAAGCATGGCCCGTTTGCCCTCCTGTCGGAAGAGACGCCGGTGATTGCATTATGCACCCCGGGCCCGACCTACAACGTGATGATCTCGAATATCAGGGAGATGAAGGCCCGCGGAACCCCGATGATCATCCTCGGCGAGGACGGGGACTGGGATCTCGAAGAGATAGCCGATGTCTTCATATCGCTCCCGTCACATGACCTGGTAACGAGGATTCTTGCTGCGACGGTCGCCCTCCAGCTGCTGGCTTACCATACGGCTGAAGCGCTCGGGAGAGATATCGACAAGCCGAGGAACCTCGCAAAGAGCGTTACGGTTGAATGATCACCGTCCGGTTTGTGCTGCACGTGCGAGCACCTCTTCGTATCTGTCTGCAAGAACCTTCCAGTCATATTGCCGCGCGATAGAACGGAACGCCGCTCCATCGACTGGATGGGAAAGAATGGATTTTACCTGGCTGATGAAGGAATCCTGATCATCATAGAACCAGATCCCGTCATCGAAAAAATTCTCGAGCGCCCTCATCCTGCTCGAAAGAACGGGCACGCTGCAGGAGAGGTAGTTGAAAACCTTCCCGCCAATCGTCAGCTCGTTCTTTTCCATGTGTTTCAGCGGGTTGAGCCCGATATCCATCGCAGAGATATACAGGGAGAGTTCGTCGAATGGAACCGCTCCTGTAAAGATCACCTGGTCCGATACGCCGAGGGATGCAGCAAGTTGCTGTAACCTCTCGCCATAGTCGGTAAAGAGCCCGGGTCCGACGATCAATAGCGTCACGTCCAGTTCCGGCAGGGTTTCGATGACAGTCTCCAGGTCAACCCAGTACTCGAGTGAGCCGATATATCCAATCACCGTTTTTCCTTCGAGGTTGAGCCGGGCCTTCGCCTCATCCCTGGACCCGGGTGTCAGTATCGTGGTATCGACACCATTCGGGATTACCGTGACCCTGTTGACTCCGAGGAGTTCCAGGTATCTCTCGAATTCACTAGATACGGTGATCACCTCCTGTGCCCGCCGTACATTGAACCTGGTCACGATTACCGTGAATTTTTGAATAATTCCCCCGGTGAGCGAATCCGGGTAATACACGGACGCGGACTCCCCGAGGTGGTCGAGGTAATCGAAGACAACAGGAGTCCTCGAAAAATTTGCGAAGAACGAAGGGAGAATATTGGCTGAAAGGATCACATCGATATCCTTCTCCTTCACGATCCTCCGTATGTCAAGAAGATGACAGGGCGACGACAGAAGGTAGAAGAGGGACGGATCGTCGATGAATTTTCTGCCGGATTCAATGAGCGTGCATGATGTATCCCGGGGATTGTTGTTCCTGAATCTTCCAAGGGGAAAATGGAGGACATGGACAGCGTGCCTCTCTGCAAGAATGTCAAAGATAAAATTGAGCCTGTTTGGGACGGGATGGCGAATCCAGTCGGTCGTGGGGATGACGAGGATATTCATCTGACGGGAGAATAATCGACTCCTGGAGGGATAATGATACTCGTCTGGATGTAATTATCCAATGTCAGGGTTCAAGGCCCGGTATCCTGGAGATCTACCTCCATGAGCGGCAGGCGTCATGTTCTACAAACCCAATTACCAAAATCCCGGATGACCTGCTGTTATTTTCAATCCTGGTCGTTATCAGATATGTGGAAAAATGATTGCAGGAATCTTCTCTATACTATCGACTTTTTCATCTTCTGATGCGAATGAACCGAATCTTCCGATGCAACGGTGCTTCCGGTTCATCCAAATTCTTATACAATCTGACAGTCAATAGTTCCACTATCACAAATACAGGATGATTCCATGCAGTTATCAGAATTGAAAATTAAGAAGACTGACCTTATCATACTCTCAATTCTCTTCATCCTCGCCCTCTTCACCCTCTGGATCCGCGTTCTTCCGCTTTTGAACCTGAACACGGACATCCTGAATATCGTGGGAAGTGACGATCCCCTGTACAATCTGCGTCAGATCGAGCAAATCATGCACAATTACCCCCATTATGGCTGGTTCGAGGCAATGACCCTCTTTCCCACCGGGCAGAACGTGCCGTGGGGGCCGATGTTTGTCTGGATTTGCTCCACCTTCTGCCTTGTTGCGGGCGCCTCGACAAGGCCCGAGATTATTGCTGCCGCGCTGTGGGTCCCACCGATACTTGGCGCACTCATGGTGCCTCTCGTGTTCCTGCTCACAAGAAAGGTATGGGGCTGGAAAGCGGGTCTTTTCGGGGCTTTTCTCATCGCGTTCGTCGGTGGCCAGTTTTTTTTCCGGTCGCTTGCAGGGTACCTTGACCATCATATCGCCGAGGTCTTCTTCAGTACGCTCTTTCTCCTGGTATACATCATAGCCCTGCTCCATGTAAGGGACGAAAAGATCGACATGAAACGGTGGGAATCCCTGAAATATCCTTTGTTGTACTCGGGACTCGCTGGAATTGCATATATCCTCGGCTTTTATGTGATGCCCACCATGATCCTCTTCGCATTCGTGGTGGCGATCTGCACCGTCGTGATGGTCATTGTCGACTTCCACCAGAAGAGATCGAGCCTGTACCTTGTCCTCTTGAACACGGTGTTATTCGGCCTGGCAATACTTTCGAGCCTGGCTATTGGAATTCATTCCTCAACGTTCAGCCTGCCGTTCTATTCCCTCGGCCATCCCGTATCCTATCTCCTGTTGATTGCCGGGACGACCGTTCTCTATTATCTCTCCCGGAAACTGGATGGAAAAAGTTCACTGCTCTTCCTGGGAATAGTCGTTGCAATCGGCTTTTTTGGCCTTCTCGGAATGGCGGTTGCTCTGCCATCACTGTATGGGGCATTCACCGGGAGCCTGCTGGTATTCTTCGGCCTGAATCCCTACGCCATCACGGTGCAGGAGGCCCGCCCCTGGACCCTTGCAGAGGCCTGGGAGACGTTCAATTTTGGCCTGCTGCTGATGATCGGCGGACTTTTGGTCATCCTTTACAGGATACGAAGAGAGTTCCGTCCCGAGCTGATCCTCGTCCTGGTCTGGTCTGTCTACATCATCATCGCCGCTTTCAGGCAGATACGGTACGAGTACTACCTGGCCGTGAATATTGCGGTGCTTGGCGGGATATGTGCAGGGTTTGCCCTGGAGATGGCCTGGCCGGACATCAAGGCTATGGGGGCAAGGACTCTGCAGAAGGGATACGACCCTGGAACCGATGAGGGGAAGGAGAAACGCAGGGAGAAGGATGCCGGCGCGAAGAAGGGAAGACCGCAGGCTGCAAAGAGAAAAGCGCAGAAGACTCCGCCTTTACCACAGAAGCCAAGGGTTCGTTTCACACACATCCTCCTGCTCGGGCTCATTCTTGCATGTGCCCTGATATTTGCCTACACGTCATTTTCTTACAATTATGACGTGGCATCACAAAAGGGGATCCGCATGAACCAGGACTGGAGGGAGACGCTCGAGTGGATGAATTCCGATACACCTGAAACAGGTGTTGACTACCTCACGATCTATGACAAAGAGACGTTCTCCTACCCTGCCGAGGCGTACGGGGTTATGTCCTGGTGGGACTATGGGCACATGATCACCTACATCGCAAAACGCATCCCCAACGCCAACCCGTTCCAGGCTGGAGTATCAGGAAAGGAAGGTGCCGCGGCATTCTTCGTGACAGACTCGGAATCCTATATAAACGCGATATCTGACTCAAAGAATGTCCGTTACGTTGTTACCGATATCGAGATGGATACGGGCAAGTTCTGGGCCATGGCCCAGTGGTACAATTCATCGGTCGGAGTCGGCCCCTATCAGCAGACACTGATGGTCCCGGACGATCCGGCGGATCCCTCGAGCTACAGCCCTGTTCTATTCTATACACAGCCATATTTCATGTCGACAGTATCACGGCTGCATAACTTCGACGGTTCGATGACCCCTGCCACCGTTGCGTACTACATCGAGTATACCGACACCGTGGCGCAGGCACCGCACCCTGTCGTCACAGCCGCCCGGCAGATGGAGGTGTCCCAGGCACGGGCCCTTGCGGAGCAGTATAACAGCAAGGCCCCGGCAGGTTACCACGCAGCCGCGATGAGCAACATCATTCTGCTTCCGCTGGACACGGTTCCCGCGTTGAAGCAGTACCGGCTGGTTCACGAATCTCCAAGCAACGTCTTTTCCGGGAGTCCGCCGGACGTCAAGTACGTCAAGGTCTTTGAATACGTTCCCGGTGCCCGCATCAGCGGGGAAGGAATAATAGAGCTTGATATCGTCACCAACACGGGAAGGCAGTTTGTATACCGCCAGGCCAGCGAGAATGGAGAATTCATCGTTCCCTATTCCACCAGCGGCAACCCCTACGATGTGAAGGCGGTTGGACGATACCGGATAGCCGGCACGGACAGGGAGTTTGATGTAGGCGAGAAGGCAATTCTCCAGGGGACGGCAGTCAACTGAGTATGGACTACAGGTGCTCGGCGATATTTGGGAATGAGTTCTCAAAGCATGCAATGGATCTGCACAAGGAGAGCGGCCACCGGCTGGAGCTTGCCGCTTCTGCTCTTCCTCCAGGCCTGCAGAAGAGGGATCCGGTCCTGGCTGATATCAAGGACCTGGAACTGGTTCACGATCCGAGGCACGTGAGGATGATCCGGAAACTCTGCTCGTACGGCGGGCGGAGATATATTGACATGGACACCTACGT
>LKUF01000019.1 GCA_001412335.1 Methanolinea sp. SDB | reverse complement strand
CGGCCTTCGACGGTGTTCGTGGTATCGACCCAGTTGAGGTAATCCTCGTAATACTGGCCCTCCACAATGAAATTCATCTCATTTCCAGACATTGCATTTCCGGTCAGGTTCGCATTCCGGCAGGATGAAAGAAGGATTCCGTACTGGCAATCGGTCACAGTATTATCCCTGACCTCGTAATCTTCCTGCTCGAGCCATATCCCCCAGCCACTTTCGGAGATCGTATTGCCCGTTATGGAGCAGTTTACCACAGGATCGGGACCAGGAGATACCATGAAGATCCCGCCGTTGCCGCCGTTTTCATGTACCTGGTTGTCACTTACATCTGAATCCTTGGAATACTCGCTATGGACACCTGTGTTGACATTGCCGTTGATGGTGCAGCCGGATATGGTAAGGTCGGTGTTGTCTATCGTAAGAACACCATATCCGCCGACGAAAGGAAGTTCCTCGCCCCACCCATTATGGCTGATGTTCGAATCCATGATGCGGGTTCCGGTGGTAACGCTCACAGTAATTCCGGTTCCGCCAAAGTAGATTCCAGCATCTTCCATTGCTATGTTTTCTGTCGAGCTGCAATTGTCGATTGTCACCCCTGTTGATTCGTGTATATCAAACCCCTCCTTGTTGCCGGCCGACTGGATATCCTGGAGCAGGAGGTCTGCGACACCAGTGATTCCCACGCCAGTGTCCCAGCCGGTGATTGTGAGGTTGGCAACCGTGATGTTCTCCAAACCAAAATTCCCGACCAGGACGCCGCTCGTGTTCAGTTCAAATGCTCCGTCGAGCGTATGGCCATTGCCGTTAAAGTAGACATCCGAGGATGAGATCAGGATGGCCGTTTCCACCGTGGAATTGACGAGATCGTTTACCAGGCGATACCGGCCGGGACTGTCGATCACTGCGGGTGCGGTGATCTCGATCTCTCCTTCGTGCATGTGCAGCGGGAGGTAATCCGTGTTATCTGCATTCACAACGAACGGAGCGTTGCAGAACCCGTCGCCCCTGTCGGGCGTCACCTGGGACCAGCCGGTGCCGTCGAGTTTCGCCCAGTAGTTGCCGCCGATGAACGGCCCGTCGAATATATTGGGACCGGCGGATTTGGTCACGTTCCAGGTGTTCGCCGGCGGGGACGGATCGGGAGTGCAGCTGAATTCATCCGGGTCGTCCGGATCCCCTTCACTCAACAGGGTGGTAAACAGAATACCATCCGGGGGGGTGAGTGGCTCCACTCCAAACTTCATACGGTCAACCTCATCTCCAAAACCCCCCTTCAGGCAAAACTGCACGGAATCGAGGCTATTTACCCGGTTATTTGCGATCAGGTTGTCGAAGCACCCTGCCCTGCCTTCCTTTCGCTCCAGGATAAAGCCGTGTTCGGTAGAGGAAAGATAATTGGACGTGATGATATTTTCCGGAGAGTCGTACAGCAGGAATGCAATATCAGCTGCTCCGGCAAGCGCGTTTCCGGTGATATTGAGACGTGAAGACCAGCTGATATCGAACCCGACGCCGCCGTCGGTATCAATGTAGTTGTTGGTAATGACCGCTCCTTCCGATTTGGTCGATGCAACGCCGGAAGTCAGGGTATTCCTGATTGTGTTTCCGTCAAATACCGCATTATTGAACCCTGATACGTGATCAAGGTAGAGTCCTGCCAGTGCTGTATCAATCATATTATTCCTGACTTCCACATCCTCAAGGTAGATGCCGGTCACGATACCGCTGTCACCGCAATTTTCTATCAGGTTACCAGAGATCTGGCCATCATAGAAGTCTCCGACCATCATACCATCAAAACAGCCTGTGAAATGATTGTCCTGTATTGTCAGGTGAGGTGACATGACGGCCATGATTCCCCGGTAAAGCTGCTGGAACGAACAATTGGTGATGGTCGCGTTCTCACAATACAGTGCCATGACACCGTCGCTGTTTGTCTTGAAGGTTACGTCCTTCACGTGTGCGTTATCACAGGCATAGAGGAAGAGAGCCGCAAGATTGTCACTACTGTCGACCGAGAGGTCATCAGTCGCTTCAAAGTACCAGACCGGTTTTCCGTCGGCTGTGTTGGTCTGGTCTATCAGGTTTCCAGGCAGGAGACCGGGATCCAGGAGAACGGGACTCATCCAGAAGTTGTAGATATTATTATCCATCGTGTTTCCGGATACCGTCGAGTTCGTGATTCCTATGAATCCCATGCCCATATCCGAATTGGAGTCAACAGTGTTGCCGGTGATCTCCAGTTCGGAGCAGTCCTCGAACCGGAAGGGCAGCTCCACGTCTGTGCCATATGCATGATTTTCAGTGATTTCAACACCAGAGGTCCCGTAGGTCATGATGCCATAGATGCCTTTGCCTATGTGGGTTGCTTCCGGGTTCTCCTGCAGGGTGTTGTTGCGGATGACGACGCCATCGGAAGGTATGAAGAGCCCTATCGATCCGCCCGAGCCGGAGATTGTATTGTCCGCAATCGTCAGGTTCTCTACAAGTCCTCCGGCGGTCCGTGCAACTATGCCGATTCCCGCTCCACGTTTCTGGGCGATTGAATTTCCGGAAATTATGCCGTTTGCCGTTGGATCGCAACTCCCACTGCTTATGATGGCCACGGAATATGCGGTCGGATTGGAGAACGTATTGCCGGTGATGGAATAATCATCCGGGTCATAGAGGGCAACGCAATCCTTTGACACATCGAATGTACAGGACAAGATTGAGATGTCTGTTATGTTCTTTCCCGTAACAGCGGGATACATGAGTTCCCTGTGTTCCTCCTTGTGATGGATGACATTCAGCTCCAGGAGTTCTGCACCGTCGTTTTGAAGGAGTATCGCGGAGCTGTTCGCACCGGTTATGTTCAGCCGGTACAAAAGGGTGTCGGGCGACTCGAGCGTTACGCCAAACTCCGCTCCTGATGCGTCGATGACCGGCAGTCCGGTTCCGGTATCTATCCCCGTGAGGGTGAGGCTCCGGTTCACAATCACCGCCTCATTGTACTCTCCGCTGTAGATCTCGATCGTGTCTCCGTCAACGGCGTGATTTACCGCATCCTGGATGCTCGTGTAGTTGCAGCCGGAGGAGCACACCGAAATAGTCGCGGCCATCGCCGGGACCGTGAATAATACGAGGAGCCCGGCAATGATGATGATCGACCAGGCTAAATCTATAAGTCTCGCCATATATACCACCTTGATTATATAATGCAGGGTATAGTCACCCTGCACGAAAAAGATTGCCCTGGACGATATCCCTCAGTTGCACAATCGGATGATTCAGACTTTTTTTCGCTATTCAGAGTGTAAAATGAATTTTTTTGCGCCCGCACCCATTCCCGGCCCTCTTCGAACCGCCCTGGAGAAGCGGATCCCGGTCCCGTCCCAGCATCTCCCACCCAGCATGCCGTCTTGTGTATGGATCTCGTCTCCGACGGTGAGCTTGTTCCAGGTATCAGTGGAAATATTCCCACCATGGACAAGGACAAACGTGGCCATCCCTGGCTTGGGGCGCCTACCCGGGGACATCTCCAGACCCTGTCCGGTAATTCCCCTTCGGCACGTACAGCTCGAACCTCGCACCGCTGCCGGGGTCTCCTGTCTCGCGAATCGCAATCCCGGTGATAGAGAGGATCTCCTGGGCCAGGAAGAGGCCAAAGCCGGTATTTCTGCCAAATCCCTTCTCAAAGATCCGCGTCTTGTCTTCATGGGAAACACCGACACCGTCATCCTCTATGATGACCACGAGCCCGTCGGAATCCTCCCTGCAGTGGACCGAGATCCCGGTTGCCCGCTCTCCGTGCTTCGTGGTGTTGTCAAAGAGATTGAAGAAGACATTCTCGAGCATCGGGTCCCCGTAGATCTCCCTGTCACAGGTGCAGGATACCCTCAAATTCCCGGGTGCATGCGACCGTACAAGCTCCATCACGCTGAACCATCCGGGAGCCTGGTGGCCGAGTTCCTGGTACGCCCGGGTAAACTCGATCTGGCGGGTGATCATCGAGCCAGCGGTATCGATCTTTCGTAAAGCATCGGCGATGACCGGTTCCGGGTCGTTCATGAGGGCGAGCTCGGTGAATCCCTTCAGGATCATGACCTGGTTTGCGACGTCGTGCCGGGTGATGCTTGTCAGGAGCCCGATCTTCTCGTTTGCATCCCGGATCGCCCGCTCCGCACGCCGCAGTTCTGTTATGTCGGATGCGTACAGGTTCACGTACTGCTCGTTCTCGGGCCGGATGGCGGTGACCTCGTATACCCTGCCGTACGCATCATCGATCTCCTCGAAATAGATGCCTTCATCCTCGAGGACTTCCGCGAGGATCTCCTGAATAATCCCGGGCAGTTCGCCTTCGTGATGCTCCAGCGCCTCGAGCCACACTCTCCCCGGTGTGTTCGCATAGAGCAGGATGCCATCCGCTGCAAGCCTGAGAACAGGATAGGGGTTCTCTTCAGGGAACTGTGCGAGGCTCCTGATCGTCTCCTCTGCACGTTTCCGATCGGTAATGTCGATGAAACTGACAAGGCTTGCGACGACCTCGCCATGCCCGTTTGTTATGGGGATCCCGAACG
>LKUF01000018.1 GCA_001412335.1 Methanolinea sp. SDB | reverse complement strand
TTTTTAATTCAGGTCGGTGCTGACGGCTGTAATTATGCTGGGCCAGAGTGCAAATACGAGAAGGACTACCTGCTGTTGAATCTTCACGAGTACATGGAAGATGATTTCTTATGGCATCCGAGAAGATTGGAAATGATAAATAAAATAAATAGTGATAATTATCGTCCTATCGGAACAAAACACCGGCCGCCTGTATTTAGTGATTACTTAGAAAAGATGTTGAATAAAATGAGAACAAACAACCCCACTATCGAAGATCAGAAGCTGCCTGAATTTTCTTATCATGAAATCATATAAGGTTACATAATAATGTCAAGAGCCACAGTGATCATTCCAACCTTTGGAAATGCCACGTTTGCACGTTGGGCAATAAAAAGCGTGCAAGATCAGACGGTAAAAGATATTGAAATTTGTATCATTTGTGACGGATCACCAAGGCATATGATTTCTTTCTTTGAAAAAATGAAAAACGAAGATCCCAGGATAGAGATTTTTGTTTTTCCGAAATCTCCGAGAACAGGCGAGCCATATAGGGATATTGTTATAAGTCACACAACTGGTAAAATCATCTGTTATTGCAGCCACGATGATCTATGGTTACCTAACCATGTGAAAATAATGGAAAAAGCCTTAAAACATTGTTGTTTTACTCACACGCTTCATACATTTGTGAATCCTCACGCGCTGAGTGAGGACATGAGTGATTGGTTGGGTGGCATTTATTGGATAAATTTAGATCAAAAAATTGTAGAAAGAATGCAGAGTGGAGAAAACTTCTTTGGATTAACATTTGGGGCACATGCACGGGATTGTTATTATAAGCTACCTGAAGGGTGGGTAACAACACCTGACAAGAATACACCAACCGATTTGCACATGTGGTGTAAATTCCTCGCTAATTTTGGTGAAAATTGTAAAACAACCGTGAAGATTTCAGCCTTATGCTTTCCTCAAATTCCACGAAAGGAGTGGACTGAGCAACAGCGTTATGGTGAATTAAAATTTTATTATAATAAAATTCAAACTATGCCATTTCGCAGAAAAATATTTCAAGAATCTCTTAAATTTTGTCCTGATCTCATACATTAGTTAAAGGATATTGATTGAATTAATTCCCTGGTTCAATTATGGTAGACCGTCAAATCAGACGATGAATGAATTTCAATATCCGGATAACACCCGCCGTTTCGATTATATACTCTATCATCCTGTAATATTAAATAGCAATAAAAAAATATGAGGAGACTCGTCTTCTTTATTCCCGATACAGGTGATTGATGTATGAAATGGCATATCCCCCTCCTCGCTCTCCTTGGTCTATCTGTCATCATCTGCAGCGCAGTCCCGGCTTCGGCACAGGTCTACTCGGTTGTCGTTGATTCTTACTCGGTCAATCCTCCCGTACTGATGCCGGAGGAGCTTGGAACAGTGACTGTGACTATCCGGGGTGCCGGATCCGGTTCGGAGACCTCGACCGTGAGTTACCCCGAATCCGGCTATACTGCATCATCGGCGACGACCCGGGTTATCATTCCATACGTCGAGAGCGTTGTCCTCGCCGACAGGGATATCAGGGTGAAGGGCGGAAACGGACAGTTCGAGGGTTACATCGGTCCCGAACAGGTGATCCCTCTCACCTTCCTGGTCGAGGCGCCTGCAAAAAGCGGCCTCTATTTCCCGCAACTCCTGATTCGCATACGGGGAGGCCAGAGTGTCAAATACCCTATCCCTGTCAATGTCAACACCCAGCTCGCGGTCATGAGGTCTCCTTCAATCGAACTTGTGAAAAATTTCCCGATGATGGTAAAACCCGGGACAACCGTGGATGGTTCAATTGAAGTATACAATGGCGGCCAGGTCAGGGCCGACAATCTCCATATCAGCCTTGTTACCGCCGGTCTCCCGGCAACCCCTGCCGGTTCGTCCACATTCCTGGTAGATTACCTGGAACCGGGCGAGTCCCGTACGATCAATCTCTCGTTCCACATCGATAAGAACGCGGCAGGAGGGCTCACCGAGGTCCCCCTAATCGTCAGCTACAGCCTTCTCGACGGATCGCCAGCCATCCAGGACGAGTCTGTCGCCCTTGATGTACGCGGCGAGGCGGAACTCGGCATCACCGCCATAGAGTCCTCCCCTGTCAGGGTGATGGAGGGCGATCCCTTCGATCTCATAATCAGGATCGAGAACACGGGAACAGGAGAGGCAAAATCGGTGAGTGCGGATATCGATCTCCCCTTCACCGGCACAGGAGAGGCATTCATCGGAAAGATACGGGCGGGGAACGATGCCCCTGCAGTCTTCTCTCTCACCGCAACGGATCCTGGCGAGTATACTTATACGCTTACAGCCCGATACACGGACGATTACGGAGAGCACACCCTGACACGGACGCTCAACCTCTATATCGAGCCCCGCAACAATTCGGCAGCTGTCCTTGCAGGTTTTATTCTTCTCGTCATTGCGTGCGGAGCAGGATACTACTGGTACAGTCGGCGCAAGAAGGAGTGATCCCGTGCTCCAGAAGATCCGTGTGATGCTCTTCCTCGCCTGGAGTAGCATACAGCGCGGCGGACGGGCAGGACTGATGCTCAATATCGTCATCATAGCGCTGGTATTCACCAATATGCTTCTCCTCCCGTCCATCATCACCGGGGCAGTGGAGCTCTTCAACGAGCAGACCGTGGATTACCAGACCTCCGATATATTGATCTCACCCCGCGAAGACGACCGCTACATCGCCGACGTGGATACGCTGCTGGCCAAGATCAACCGGATTCCCGGCGTCCATCGTGCGTCGGCGCGGTTCGCAATGGGAGGGACCCTGATCTACAAGGGCAAGACGGTGAGTGTTCCGGTGACCGCGTTTTATCCCCGCGACGAGGTCGAGGTGACCCTTATCAATACGAAGATGAAGAGCGGCACTTTCCTCTCCAGCGGGGATACCGGGGAGATCCTTCTCGGTAACTTTGTGGCCGGAAGCGAGGATGAAAGCGAGGATTTCTTCGCTTCGCTCGGCGGTGTCAAGGTCGGCGACTCCATCACGGTGAACTTTGAAAATGGGGTCTCACGGGAATACCGGGTCAAGGGGATCTTTCAGACCAAGTCGTACACGGTGGATTACATGGTCTTTTTACCCTGGGAAGAGATGGAGGAGATAATCGGACACGAGAACACACTGGCGACAGAGGTGCTTGTAAAGACCGATGAAGGAGTGGATCTGGATGTGGTCAAGATGCGTATCCTCTCCTTTGGTGTAGGGGAGAAGGTGAAGACATGGAAGGATGTGCTCTCCGGGTTGGTTGAGGAGTCGATAGAGAGTTTCAATATCATCAACCAGATCTCGATGCTGGTCTCTCTTGTCATTGCGGTCGTGGTCATCTTCGTGATCATCACCATCAAGGCCGTCCATCAGCGCCGTGAGATCGGCATCTTAAAGGCAATCGGGATCGACCAGGATATCGTCATCGGAAGTTACGTCACCCAGGTTCTCTTCATCTGCCTGCTTGGGACGATTCTCGGATTCATCATCAGCCAGGTACTCATGATCTATTTCAATGCATATCCCCTGGAATTCCCGGACGGCAACGTGGTACCGGTCTTTGAGTATGTCACCATGCTCGAGAACACCGCTCTCCTCTTCGTGGCTTCCGCTGCCGCGGGATACGTACCTGCGTGGAGGATTGCCCGGCAGAACATTCTCGACGCCATAAGGGGGCAGGCATGATCACGGTTGAGGATCTCGAGAGGGTATACCTGATGGGAAAAGTGGAGGTTCATGCCCTCCGTGGCGTCTCTTTATCAGTGAAACAGGGGGAGTTCATCGGAGTAACCGGTGAGAGCGGCAGCGGAAAGTCGACGCTTCTGCACCTGGTAGGGATCCTTGATCAGCCAACAGCCGGCCGGGTGCTCATAGACCGGACAGATGTCTACCGGTTGTCGCCAGAAGAACAGAGCCGGTTCCGTCTTGGCAGGATCGGTTTTGTCTTCCAGGAATATGCCCTGATCCAGGAACTGACTGCGCTTGAGAATGTGTATCTGCCATCTCTCGCAGCCGGCAATAGTCATCGTGACCACGAGGAGCGCGCCGGGGCAATCCTCGAGAGAGTTGGCCTGGAGGGCCGCCTGAACCACCTGCCCCGTGAGCTGTCAGGTGGCGAGCAGCAGCGTGTAGCCATCGCACGGGCACTCGTCAATAATCCGG
>LKUF01000017.1 GCA_001412335.1 Methanolinea sp. SDB | reverse complement strand
CGTCTCTCTTCGCTGATCAGCCGGCACGGGAGGAGGTACTCGAGGATTACGCGGTTCCGGCAGCCCTCCGATGCAAAGAGCGAGAGGGTGCCGGACAGGACGTCGGGCGGGATATAGTACGAGATCCCCTCGGTGATGACACACGTCGGGAGAACCGGGTCGTACCTGCCTGTACCACGAACGGCCGCGGCTGTGCCTTCCAGTTCATGCAGATTGGCATGAATGCACCGGATCTTTTCGGCATGGTCCGGAGCCACACGTTCATAGAGTTTGTGCTTCTCCTCCATTCCCATGACATCAATCTCGACTACGGACGCTATGCGGTCGCTGAAGGCATCCAGGAGTTCGAGGGCAAGAGGAGACTTTCCTGCTGCCGGTACAATAATCTGTGCAGGAGCATCCACACCCGCAATATATTCGGACACGCACTGCCGGATAAACCATTTCCGGTTCAGGATCACCTGCCCGTACCAGGGGCAGACCGCTTCGCATGCCCGCATCATGCCATCGCCCACCGTCAGATCGAGGCATGAATAGAACCGTGCCGGGCTGCCGGACAGATACAGTTCACGCGCCCAGATCATCACCAGCGCCGCGGTCGGTTCCAGGTTTGGATGTTTCACCATATACGAAAATATCGAGTGTTCTGCCCTGTTCATGCAAATTTTGCCATGTGTGATGGGATAGGAGAACTCCCATTCCAGGCTTTTTTTGGAAAAGAATTGGTTAAATACGGTGCTCTTTACATGAGGAAGATGTACGAGATCCCCACAATAATGATAAAGAGCACCACACCTGCACCGATCACGGTCTTTCCATCAAGTTCCATGAATCACCCTATTCCTGTATGGGTTAATAATGGTAGCGTATGATGCATTGCGGGAAGCCATCCAGGTTTGATTTCAACCCGACCCTGAAAAATTGAAAACTCCTGCTACGCCGGTCTCCGCCAATCCTTTTTGGAATGATGTATCATTTCAGGTATTTTTCCACGATGTCACAACAACCACAATCTTTATAAGATATACCCCAGAGAGTAATCGTTACCTGTTTTCGGACAAGGTGGCACAAACGGACCGAGGCAGCAGAGAGAGCACAGGGTATCAGTCATACGAAGGGGAACGGCTGGACCAGGATCCAATGGGATTCTTTCAACGGATAGAGCGGGCGGATAGATAGCGGGTGGGATTGAACAAAAAGACTGCCCGACAATAACAGTCCATGCACGAATTGCTCCGTTTCCCGTGACTATGAGCAGACATTCGGTTTTATCGTCCGTGAGTTTCACCTCTGCCGAAAAGGAGATTATATATGAAACACGGGGATATGAACTGGAAAAAACCGTCAGCGTTCTGGTACCTGGCTCTTCTCATCGGCCTTGCCCTTCTGGCAGGGACAGCTGCAGCCGATTCCAGCCTGCCGACTTTCACGAAACTGGAAAAGATCGCCGATGACGGGTTCGGAGACGTGCAGAACAATTATGCATGGTCCGTTGCCGAGTTCAACGGGGACCTGTACGTAGGAACAGGGCGAAACATCCCGTACTTTGTCGCGCAGGCCATGAAAGCCAGGGGAGTGTTTCCCGAGAACTGGACCCTCTCTTTCCTGACCACACCAGGCGGCTCACCGCCACCGCCTCTCGTCCTTCCCAACCACACGCCGCCAACACAGGAAGAGGTGATCGCATGGTCAGAAGACATGCGGGCAGAGATCTGGCGTTACCACGAGGGGGCCTGGACCCAGGTGCACCTGGCGTCAACCTTTGTCAACCCCCAAAACGGCTATACCTATCCTGAAGGGATCGGCTACCGGGCCATGACCACGTTCACCAATACCGAAGGGCAAGATGCCCTCTACGCCGGTGTAGGGTTTGGTTTCGGACCGATCCTTATCGTGACATCGACCGACGGTACCACCTGGGTTCCAGTGAATACGGCCAGTATCCCCTCACGGGATACCAGGGCGATGATCTCCCATAACGGGAAGCTCTATGTCGGGACGGGTGATGGGATCTATGCATCCTCCTCTCCCTCCCCGTACGAGGATACGTGGGAGAAGGTCGCTGACTTCGAGATAGCTTCACTCGCCAGCCATAACGGATACCTGTACGCAGGCACAGGCAACCCCATCGGGCCGTCCCAGACCAACGGGTTCGAGATCTGGAGGAGCACCGTCGAATCCCCCACGGGTCCATCGGACTGGACCTGCGTGGTCTCCGGTGGAGCAGGAGATGCGTGGAACGTCCTTGCCGCCACGATCCGTGATTATGATGGCGACCTGTACGTTGGTTCCATGAACCTCCCGTTCGGGACAGGGACCGACGGCGTGAAGGGATTCGATCTCATCAGAGTGGACGACAGCGACTCCTGGGACCTGATCGTCGGCAATTACCAGCCAAAGATCCCCACGGACCCCCGGGGCCCACCGCTGAGTGGCTGGCCGTCCGGATACACGAACCCGTTCAACCTGTATGCATGGTCGATCGAGGAGTACAACGGAAACCTGTATCTGGGGTCATTCGACATATTCTCCCTTGCCCGGTTTATCGATGATATTCCCGGTGCCTCTGAAATCCTTGTCGAGGCCGTCGACACCCTGGAGAGTGCGGACCTGACGAACATGCCCGAGGAAATCCAGGCTTTTTCCGACCGAATTGAGGAATATGCCCGGATGAACCCGGAGTTTGCCGACGACGAGCGCATGATCCAGGTCATCAGGCTCCTGGCAGACAACCTAGGGGGAGGCGACCTCTGGACGAGCCCTGACGGCGTGCACTGGTATCCCGTGGACCTGAACGGGCTTGGTGATCCGGACAACTACGGGCTCCGGACAATGATGAACACGGGAGACGGGCTCCTGATCGGGACGGCAAACCCCTTCTCCGGCTGCGAGGTCTGGATTGGGACTGCTCCGGAGTGTCCGCCGAAAAGCGTCTCAAACCTCCACAATACCACGTACCTGCCTGACCGGATCACCTGGAACTGGACAGATCCCTCTTCTGATAATTTCTCGCATGTCACCGTCTACCTTGACGGGGAGTTCATGGAGAATGTCCCAAAGGGGGTCCAGACCTTCACGGCGACCGGACTCGACCTTGGCTGCGAGTATACCCTCGAGACCAGGACCGTGAGTACCGGCGGCCTTGTCAACAAGAAGTGGGTGACCCACACCGCAAGAACCGCCCCGGGATCCATGGCATGGAAGTTCCATTCAGACCTCCGGAACTCAGGGATATACGACGATGGCGGGACGAGACCGGAGGGTGCGCTGCTCTGGAGCTACCCGACGGGGGATGACGTGGATTCCAGCCCCGCAGTCGTTGACGGTGTTGTCTACGTCGGCGGACATGCGTTCGATGCACAAACCGGGGAACGCCTCTGGTGGTTCAGGGAGGACTACATCGAGGTATCCAGCCCCGCGGTTGTCGACGGTGTCGCCTACTTTGGCAGCTACCATGGCCAGCTCTTTGCAGTGGATGCAGGGAGCGGGACTGCCATCTGGAACTTCACCACGGGAGCGGGTATCCATTCAAGCCCTGCTGTGGCGAACGGGATCGTCTACTTCGGCAGCAAGGACCACAACGTATACGCGCTTGACGCGGAGACCGGGGACCTGGTCTGGAACTACACGACGGGAAGCCCGGTATTTTCCAGCCCTGCAGTTGTCGACGGAGTCGTATACATTGGAAGCTGTGACAAGAACGTCTATGCTCTCGATGCAGAAACAGGCGACCTGGTCTGGAACTTCACCACGGGCGGAATGGTCTATTCCAGTCCCGCTGTCGTTGACGGGCAGGTCTATGTCGGCAGTTTCGACGGGTACCTCTACGTCCTCCATGCGGACACGGGAGAGTACATCTGGACTCATGATGCAGGAGACCCGGTGTACTCCAGCCCGGCGGTAGCGGACGGAATCGTCTACTTCGGGTGCAGGGACGGCTTCCTGTACGCACTCAATACCGAAATCCCGAAGTACCGCTGGAGCTATCATGCAGGGGAATGGATCGATTCCAGCCCGGCGGTGGCAAACGGGGTCGTATACTTCACGGCTACGGGTAACCCGGGAGAGAGCGGCCTCTTCGCTCTTGACGCGGAAAGCGGGGAATTCCTCTGGAAGTATACGACCGATATGGGGTTGAAGTCCAGCCCGGCGGTGGCTGATGGCGTCGTCTATTTCGGCAGCCGCGACAGGGGCAGTGTCATTGCGATCGGACCGGATATTGGGTCCCCGAACCTCATGATCGGGAAACTGGCCCCGGCTTTCCATGAAAACGCGACCGAGATGAGCTACACGCTCTTCTACAAAAACCAGGGGACCGGCACCGCGGAAGACGTGGTGCTCACAGACTACCTTCCGCCTTCGGTCGAGTTCGTCTCAGGGACCGACTACCCGGTCTACGACGAGACGACGCGGACCGTCACGTGGGAATTCCTGGGCGACCTTCCGCACGGGTCGACCGGCAGCGAGTCAGTGACTGTCCGAATACCTTCTTCGGTTCCGTACGACACGGTCCTCACCAACACTGCCAATATCACCACATCTACCCACGAAACGCGGTATGACGACAATACCGTGAGCGTGAACACAACTGTAAAGAGACTCTGGTTACCCCCTGATGTCTCCATCTCGCCTTCCGTTCCCGGACCCTGGGGTGATCCCACGCTTGACTGGAGGGATACGGTCACATTCACCTTCAACCAGACGACCTGCCCGCCCGATACACCGGTAAACATCCGCATCCACATCGACGACGGTGAGCCGGACATCTACGCTCCGATGACCGGCGGGCCACAGGTCTGGAGTTACACCACCAGTTTCTACCCCCGCCATGGACACGCCGAGGTCACCATCGAGACTCCCGGCTGCATCATAACCAGCATCACCTTCCCGGTCAGCATCGAGGCTGCGGGCTACGTGTACGATGCCGTCAGCGGGGTGCGGATCAGCGGTGCGGATGTCTGGCTCCAGTGGCCCGACGGGGAGGGCAACTGGGTGAATATCCCCACCGGACTCTCCTCTCCGCCGATACAGCCCGATGAAAACCCGCTCACCACCGGTGCCGACGGCCAGTTCC
>LKUF01000016.1 GCA_001412335.1 Methanolinea sp. SDB | reverse complement strand
TCCAGGCTACCCCACGACCCCTCACTGATACGGGTTGAGATCATCGATAATCTCCTTGTGTGTCAGCAACATCCTCCGGCAGCAATACCGGGTAACACCGAGGTCGTCGAGGATCCCCTTCGGATCCTCGCCGGCCTCTTTACGCCGCTTGAACTCCTCGTAGGCTGTGGAAATCACCTTACCACAGGTGAAACATCGGACAGGTATCATGTCGATTTGTTCTCCCTTTTATTTGGATATCTCAACGATAAGACTTTTGGAATTTCTTCCTTGCCCCACGTCCATGAGGCTTCTTCGATTCCTTCTGTCGCGAATCATTGACGAGAAGCGTCCTGTCGTATGTCAGATACATCTCCTTGATCTGGGGATCGTTGTGCCACTTCAGGATACCTCTTGCCAGGGCTGTTCGGATAGCTTCGGCCTGGCCCATGATTCCGCCTCCATGAACATCAATGGATACGTCTATCCCCTCGATGCCCTTCGGAACAAGGAGGAGTGGCTCGGAGATCTTCATCCTCACCATCTCGTTTGGAAAGAGATCGAGAGGCACCGAGTTTATCCGGACACGGCCTTTTCCCGTTTTCAAAGTCGCCCGTGCAATGGCCGTCTTTCGTTTTCCGCTCGTATTTACAATTTTTACCATTCTATCACCATCAATACTTTGAACCAAGGAACGAACTCACCGTGCCCAGGGTCACATACTGGGGATTGTTCAACCGGTCAATGTGGGCCTCTTCCAGTGATTCCATCTCCTTTCCATCAAGCTCTTCAGGAACTCCCACATATACCCGGATCCGCTTCAGGGCAGCATCGCCTGCAGGTCGCTTGTACGGCAGCATGCCCCTGATGGTCCGCTTCACGATGTGGTCGGGTCTCCGCGGGAAGAACGGCCCGCCTTCGACAGATCCTCTGCTTCTCTTCTCCTTGTAGTTACCGAGCACGCGTGCCCTGCTGCCGGATATGATCGCCATTTCAGCGTTCACTATTGCGATATCTTCTCCGTTCAGCGCCCTTTTTGCTACAATGCTGGCCATCCTGCCCAGGAGAAGACCTTCGCCGTTGATTACCGTACTCATTCCCTCACCTCAGAATCCTGACCTGGCTGCCCTTCGGGTTGTCCCTGATCAGTTCTTCTATACTCATACACTGGCCGTCGGCACCCCTTATCTTGGCCAGGGCCGATTCGGAAAAATTCAATGCAGCAACCTTTACCGACATCTCAAGAAGTCCGCTACCGAGTACCTTTCCAGGGACGAGGATTGTCTCCCCGTCGCCGGCATAGCGGTTGATCTTGCTTAAGTTGACTTCAGCATAATTTTTGCCGGGGCCTTCAAGTCGTGAGGCAATATCCCGCCAGATGCTTACTTCGTTCTCCCTTGATGCCGCCTTCAGCATATGGATAAGATCCATAAGGCGGATGTTGGATTTGTTATTCATCCTTCTCTTCATCGCGAGTCACTCCCGATATTTCACCAATATGTTCCAAAAGTTCGGTCGATCGGCCTTTCATGTATTTGAGTGCCTGCGTGAGGATCATCTTCACAGGCATTGAGCCGTCGCTTTCCACCACAAATATAAACCTTGAATCGTCCGCCTGTACCTTGATTGCAGGTTCATCGCCGATTCCGGTCATCATACATGCCCGTTCACAGAGCCTGCAGAGGGAACACTCCTCTATCCGCTCCGGGATTGGCGCAACGCGCCCCTTCTCGATGACCAGGATATTCCTTGGACATTCATCGACACACTGCCCGCATGCATCACAGCTCTCGCTCACTTCGATTACAGGGTAGTTTTTAAAACCGCACGCATTGGTCGGTTGCCACTTGGCATGCTCCCTTCCCGTGGACAGTTCTGCCCTGGCCTCGAGAACGACTTTCTGATCCTTGATCAGTTTCACGATCGGGATATCCGGATCTGTTGGCGCCGCCGCTGGATCGGCGGGTATCAGGTCACGGGAATATACTGTGCACGGTCCTTCGACACTCAGAGTATATGTCACCATGCACCCGGGACATCCTTCACCACCGCAGGCACACTCTTTGCGCATGACGTAGCAGCTGCTGTCTGTCGCAAGAGGTATCAGCCCAATCCTGTGCGCAAGCATCTCGTCGAAGAGGGCGCTGGTATTGTCATAGACGCGGATCTCGTCGATAGCAAGAGTCGGCACCTCTGATATCATTGCCCTCCGGAGAGCGTTCGCAAATGACGGGCTGGACGATTCCAGGCAGAATCGTCCGAATCCATCGTCAAGTCTGGAGATCGCTATATCCATTCAGACTCTCCTTCCCCTGCGCCCGCCTTTGGCGCGGATGGAATCGTGGGGTATCGGAGTTACGTCCTCGATCCTCCCGATTCTCATTCCAGCCCTGGCGAGGGCGCGAATTGCAGCCTGGGCTCCCGGACCGGGACTGCGCTGTTTGCCCCTCCCCGGTGCCCTGACTTTCACGTGCACTCCCACGATCCCTTTTTCCATGGCCGTCTGGGCCACATTGGATGCCATCTGCATTGCGGCATATGGTGAGCTCTCGTTCCGGTCCTGTTTGACTACCATTCCACCGCTGCTCTTGGTGACAGTCTCGGCACCGGAGAGATCCGTGATGGTGATGATGGTGTTGTTAAATGAAGCGAATATATGCGCGATACCCCATTTTTCTTTGTCGCCTGCCATGATCATCTCCCTGCCTTGCTGATCCGAGATCTCTCGGCATGATCTGTGTTTGCGATGGGCGATTTCCCATAATAGCCAATCTCGGTCTCTTCACTCCTGGTGACCCTGTAGCCGGGGATGCTCACCCGCTTCCCGCTGATGGCTATGTGCCCATGAGTAATGAGCTGGCGGGCCTGTTTCGGGGAACGAGCAAGTCCCTGCCGGTACACCATGCTCTGGAGCCTTCGTTCCAGTTCCTGCTGCACCTTGAGGGAAAGGACGCTGTCGATGTCGGCATCGGGCCCCAATAGCCCCATCCTCTGCAGGTGGCCGATCAGCTGGTCCTTCTTGGTTGTTGCAAGGGCGTCGTCTGCCCCGGCAGACGTGAGGGCCAGAAGATCTCGTGCTGCCTTGCGATACCGGCGGAGATGACTCTGTGCCTTCCATACTTCCCGCTTGTTACGGAGACCGTACTCGATCATCAACCGGGTCTCTTCCTCGATCCGGGTTTTCTCAAACGGCCTCTTGGGGGTCTGATACTGTTTATGATTCTTTCCTGGATATCCCATTATATCACCGGTCGATTCAGTCCTTCTTTCTTCTCACACCTACAGTGGTGCCGGTCCTGCCCGTCGACTTTGTCCTCTGTCCACGGACTTTCTGTCCAGTTTCATGCCTGATACCCCTGTAACAGCGGATCTTTCTCATCAGGTTGATATCCTCGTCCAGGGTTGTGAGGACCTCAGTACCGAAGAGGTGTTTCTTTTCACCGGTGTATATGTCTCTTGGACGATTTACCATCCAGATAGGGACCTTTTCGGTATAATTATCCACTACTTCGCGGATACGGTCAACATCCTCTTCAGGCAGCTTACCTATGAGCTCCCGTCCATCCACCTTTGCCATCTGGGTTATCACAGCCGCACTGTGCATACCCACACCCTTGATGCCGGTAAGCGCGATGTGCACGGGCTTGGTTCCGTCCAGATCGGTATTACTGATTCGCACGAAATACTTTATTTCTTCTTCCTGAGCCATCCAATCCCTCTTTTTGTGAGATTTCCATCTCTCTTTTTTGAGATTTGAGCGCTGAGGGAGGGATTTGAACCCTCGAGTCCCA
>LKUF01000015.1 GCA_001412335.1 Methanolinea sp. SDB | reverse complement strand
ACCTGCGCCCTGTCGGGTGCAACCATCACTTCTCCCGATGCGGAGGTCTGGATCACCTTCTCATCGGAGTCAGACCCATCCTGTGCCGAGACCATCGGGACCGCGGCCGCACTGATAAGGAGGAGTGCGGCAAACAGGAATACCAGTCGCCTATATACTCTATTCATGACCGATTATTTTCCACGCTGACTCAAATATCTTTCTTTGACTGCGAAAAAATTAGCAGCAATCCGCTTGAAGAGATCATACCGCTACGCAAAGATGCGAATAAACCCTTCCTGCCCCAAATTAGATTACCTCCAAAAGCGTATGAATAGATGAATTATATGGGATCGACAGTCGCAGAAAAGATCTTTGCCGGCAAATGCGGTCGCAAGGTCACTGCCGGGGAGGTGGTCATGGCCGGGATCGATGCCGCCATGATCCATGACATCACCGGCCCGCTGGCAATAAAGAAGTTCTATGAGATGGATGGAGATACGGTTTTTAATCCGGAATCCGTCATACTTCTTTTTGATCACCAGATACCGGCTGACTCGATTCCCGCCGCCGAGAATCATGTATATATGAGGAGATTTGCCGAAGAGCAACAGATTCAGAATTATGATCTCAGGGAGGGGATCTGCCACCAGGTCGTCATGGAGAAAGGCAGGGCGCTGCCCGGACAGATAGTTGTCGGGGCAGATTCCCATACCTGCATGTATGGTGCAGGCGGAGCATTTGCCACGGGTATCGGTTCAACCGACATGGGTTTTGTCCTGAAATTCGGAGCACTGTATTTCAGGATACCTGAGAGCATAAAGATCGCCGTGAGCGGATCATTCGCAGAAAAGGTCGGGGCAAAAGACCTGATCCTCGCTATCGCAAGGGATCTTGGAGCTGACGGCGCCACCTATAAATCACTCGAGTTCATGGGTGAGACCATCAGGAATATGGAGATGGCCGGAAGGATGACCTGCTGCAACATGGCGATCGAGATGGGCGCAAAAGCAGGAATTGTACCCCCCGATGAGATCACCCACGAATATTTTGCAAAACGAGTGAAGAACTATGAGCGGATCCACCTTGAAAGCGATGAAGATGCGGTGTATGCCCTGGAAAAGGACTTTGACGTGACAGATCTCTCCCCCCAGGTTGCTGTCCCACACAATGTGGACCTTGCACGCGACGTGGAGGATGTTGCCGGGACACACATCGACCAGGTTTTCATCGGGTCCTGTACAAACGGCCGGTTTGAAGACCTGCAGGAGGCCGCCCGTGTCCTCGGAGAGAGGAAGTTTTCCGATGCGGTCCGGGTCATCGTGATACCGGCGTCACGCGAGGAGTATCTGAAATCGCTCAGGGCTGGCTTCATTGAACGGTTTGTCGAAGCAGGCGCATTGGTCGAGGCCCCGTGCTGCGGGCCCTGCATGGGAGGAGCCTTCGGCCTCCTTGCTCCAGGTGAGGTCTCCCTCTCCACCTCGAACCGGAACTTCAGGGGACGGCAGGGCAGCACGGAGGCGTCCGTTTACCTCTGTTCGCCTGCGACTGCCGCCGCCAGTGCGATATTTGGGGAGATTACCGACCCGAGGGAGGTGTAACGGTGCGGGTATGGAAATTTGGAGACAATATCGATACCGATGCCATCATACCGGGCAGGTACCTCACGATATATGATCCCCGGGATCTTGCCAGCCACGCATTCGAGGGAACAAAGGATGAATTCTCGAAGAATGCCCGGGAAGGCGATATCGTGGTCGGAGGAAGCAATTTTGGATGTGGGTCTTCACGGGAGCACGCACCCCTCGCCCTCTCCGGCGCAGGAATCCACTTTATTATAGCCAAATCATTCGCCCGGATATTCTACCGGAACGCCATAAATGTGGGGCTGTTGCCACTCATATGCCCGGATGCAGGAGAGATCCGGGACGGAAGCGAGATTTCGGTCAGGATCCGGGAAGGAAATATCGAATACGGCGAGAGAAAGCTCACCTTCGAACCGGTCCCCGAATTTCTCCAGAGTATCATCGATGCGGGGGGTCTTGTCGAATTCGGCCGTGACAGAAAGGAGGTGCCGTTATGCACAAAATCGCTGTGATCGGCGGAGACGGAATCGGCCCAGAGATCATCGCCGAAGGGAAGAAGGTCCTAAATGCTGCAGCAGAGAGGTTGGATTTTGGTATCGAGTGGACGGATTTCGATATCTCATCCGAACGGTATCTGAAGACCGGAGAACTGGTCACTGATGAAGACCTGCAGGAACTGCGTGCGTTCAAGACGATCTATTTCGGGGCCATCGGCGATGACCGGGTGAAACCCGGGATACTGGAAAAAGGCATCCTCCTGAAAATACGATTTTATTTTGACCAGTATATCAACCTCCGCCCGATACGACTCCTTGACGGCGTCTGGACGCCCCTTGCCAATAAAGGGCCAAAGGATATTGATTTCCTCGTGGTGAGAGAGAATACCGAGGATTTTTACGTGGGAATAGGTTCCCGGTTCTCGGGATCGCAAAAGATCACCCTCGAGGTTGTGAGGGATATCTACCAGGCAAAATTCGGTCTCGATATCGAGAGCGATGCGGATGAATTGGCATACCAGATCGGAGTCATCACCCGTGAAGGAGCAGAACGGGTCATCACCTATGCATTTGATGCAGCGAGTAAAAGAAAGCAGAAACTGACATCGGTAGACAAGGCAAATGTCCTGTCAGATATCTATGGCCTTTGGAGGGATGTATTCGAGACGACCGCGCGTAGATACCCCAATGTCCATACCGAGTTCAGTTTTGTCGACGCCATCACGATGTGGTTTGTGAAAAACCCGGAATGGTTCGACGTCGTGGTCACTCCCAACATGTTCGGCGATATCATAACAGATCTTGGTGCAATGATACAGGGCGGGCTCGGACTTGCACCAGGCGGAAATATCAACCCCGGTGGGACTTCCATGTTCGAGCCCATTCACGGGTCAGCCCCGAAATACAAGGGTCTTGGCGTATCCAACCCGATGGCTACGATATGGGCAGGATCGATGCTCCTTGATCATATCGGCGAGCGCGAAGCGGCAGATCTCGTGCTGAAAGGGATCGAGCGGGCCATCCGTGACGGGGTGGTCACAAAGGATATGGGCGGTTCTGCTAAAACAAGCGATGTAGGGGATTATATCGCAAAGATACTGAAATCCTGAAATATCTTCCCTGATCTTTTTTCTCTTGTATCCGGACAAGGGTTTGTCTGGAAAAAAGAACCGTATTCAGGCTACGATACCGTTTTCCATCTCCGGCATCTGGTACCTCCTCCCCTCAATCCCTGAGAATTCTGAGATGAGGCGATTCCTGACAGAGGGATCCCTGGCCTGGGACGGAACTTCCGCGACAGCCGCGTGCCGTTCCTTCTTGTCAATAACAGCCCTGACAGACTCAAGCGAGACGGTAAACCGATCTCCGCAGACAAGGTCAATATTTATTGCCTTACCTGACTTGGATATCTGGGCAAGACCTGCGAGTCCGCCGATGTAATCCATCCAGTTTCTGCCGATCCGTTCGACACGTGCAGCTATTCCGCCGGAGAGCATCTCGACGAGATCCTCGAACCGTATCGCCAGGGTGGCGCCATGGATGCGGACCTCCAGCATCTCCCACGGGACTCCGGCGTTGTCTATTACTGACCACCCATTGCGACGTATATAGCCAGCCTTCTGCATAATATCCATCTGTCTCCATACTACCCTCTGGATGGTGCAGTATATAAGGGCTCGA
>LKUF01000014.1 GCA_001412335.1 Methanolinea sp. SDB | reverse complement strand
GGTCGAGCCGTATCTCGATTACATCGGCCCCATGCGCTACAGCCTCCCGGATGAGACCCGGATCCGAGACAGATGCGGCTATCTTCATTGAAAGGTGATATGGGGGTGCAGTAGTATTTAATCTGATTCCGAATCAGTACATTTTACCCATCTAATACCCTGGATACAGGCGAAACGGCACATGGAGGAGAGACCGAATACGATACCCGAACTGCTTGCCCCCGCAGGTTCGATGGCAGCCCTTGTTGCAGCGGTGAATGCCGGAGCGGATGCGGTCTATCTCTCCGGGAAGGAGTATGGCGCGAGGAAGTATGCGGAGAATTTCTCCCTGCCCGAGATCGCCGATGCTATCGATCTTTCGCACATGCACGGGGTTGCCGTCCATGTCACGGTAAACACCCTTGTAAACGACGACGAACTCGCAGGTGCAGCCCGATACGTGGCCGATCTCTATTCCATCGGGGCTGATGCAGTCATCGTCCAGGACGTGGGCCTTGCACGGACGATCAGGGAAATCGTCCCGGATCTCCCGCTTCATGCCTCCACGCAGGCCACGATATATTCGCGGGAAGGAGTAATGTGGGCCAAAAAAGCCGGTTTCGAACGGGTTATCCTTGCCCGTGAGACAACGCTCTCCGAGCTCGACCGGATACTGGCCCTCGATCCACGCCAGCGGCCTGAAATCGAGATATTTGTTCACGGCGCATTATGCTACTGTTTCTCCGGCCAGTGCCTCCTCTCGTCGGCCATCGGCGGGAGGAGCGGAAACCGTGGCATGTGCGCCCAGCCGTGCAGGAAACCCTATACCCTGCTGGGATCTGGTATTGACCGGTATGGCCGTCCCGTCGGGGCGGAGGATATCCCGCTTTCCGTGCGATACCTCCTCTCTACCCGTGACCTGATGCTCTATCCCTTCCTCCTGGAGATAACCCGCAGGGATATCGCCGCCCTCAAGATCGAGGGGAGGATGAGATCGCCCGAATACGTGGGCACCGTCGTCTCGGCCTACCGGAACGCGCTTGACCGGATCATAGCGGGCGCCTGGACTCCCTCGACAGAGGATATGGATGACATGTCCATCATCTTTTCCCGGGGATTTACCGGAGGTTACCTGGCAGGAGAGACAGATACACGGTTGATGGGGAGGGAGAGACCCGACAACCGGGGTCTCTTTTTCGGGGAGGTCGTCTCCTGCGATCCGGCACTCGGCAGCTTCACGGTGCTCCCCAAGCACGAGTACGTGCCGGTGAAAGGAGACGGCATTGCGGTGGAGGATCCACGGTCAGGAATGGTCTCCGGGTATATCCTCACACAGGACGGCATGCTCCGCGGGAACCGGCTCGTCATCAGCATGGCCGGCCTCCCCCGGATGATCCGATGCAGGAAGGGCCTTTTGGTCTATGTCACAAGCAGTCCGGGTATTGGAAAGAGAGCTCAGGTCCGGACCATATCACGCCGGTTCCGGAT
>LKUF01000013.1 GCA_001412335.1 Methanolinea sp. SDB | reverse complement strand
CTATCGGTGTCGTGGAAAACCCGTACAGCGTGTCGGGATTCTCCATCACAACCCAGTATCCCTTGAAGGGGAGGAGATCGTGCACCGTTCCACCGCGTGGATAACTCCATCCCGGCTGGTTATAGGCAGGGCTGACCACGATGGTGTAGCCGATCAGGCCTCCGGGGGCGTACTCGATGCTTACCAATGCCTCGTCCACCGGTGTTGCCGGGAATATCCCATCACTGTAGGCAGGTGCCGGGCCTATGAGGCTGATTCCTCCATCAAGATATCTGGCCGGGAGCGATGAGACCGTTCCCGAGGGAATGAATCGGGCCGTGGCTGTCCCGTCTACCTTCACAAAGAATGCGTCCAGCGGCGAGACCTCGTATTCAGAGTCCGGTATGAACCATTGCTGCCCGTTCCAGCCCAGGACAACCAGGATGTTCTCCTGCGAGTCGGGATCGAATATCTCGTTGAACGTGTCATGCCCTGATTCGAGGAGGACTGGGGTCGAGATCGTGTTCCACCCGTCCTCCAGGGTGACGATAAAGTCAGGTTCCTCGCGGGGGACCAGTTCGATCTTTGCGATACCCTTCACCGTCAGCCCACCGGAGACGTTGGCACCAGCGAGACGCAGCGGCCAGTTGCTGTCGTCATCGGCAAATGGCGTGCCGTTCAGGGTGTTGGCAACGATATAGTTGCTGTTCCTCACGGTATCCCTGGAATCGATGGTTGCGCTGTATTCGTCAACTGCAGTGATCACGATATCGTATCCTGCCAGCGCAAGGGTGTCGTTGTATGCATGATCCGAGTGCATGTCCTGGTCGTCCACGAACCCGCAGAGGAACCAGAGCGGGATCCCGCCCCACGTACGGGCGCTGCCGTCGGTATACTCTGCCGAATGCTCGGCCCCGAACTGGCAGACCAGCGCCTGTTCGAAGTAGACCCGGCTGATATTCTGGTGGAGTCCTCCAAGGGCCGTCCCGTCGAGCTCGAGTGTCCAGTCAGCTGCAGGCTCCGAGAATATCTCGATGGTCTCTATGAACTTTGCCGAAAGCCCGGCACAGGAGGGGTACATGGTACCGGTTCCAGAATCGTAGTAATAGTGCCAGTACTGCTCGTCCATGCATTCGTGCATGT
>LKUF01000012.1 GCA_001412335.1 Methanolinea sp. SDB | reverse complement strand
CCGCGTGAGAGTGCGCCTCCATTGTAGGCCCCCGCCCGGCCCAGACGGCGGACCAGTTCATCAACGCTCATCCCGGGCCGGAGTGCCACCTGCTCCACAGGCTCGCCGCATTCCATGGAGAAAAATTGGTCTTTCGGATATAATAGTATCTTGTGAACGGATATTAAAGACCGAATCGCGAGAGGTCCGGCAGGCCCCTGCAGAGTGGCTTTGCCAGGTGCCGTCTTGCCGACGGCGTCACTTCGTACCATCCCACGGGAAGTGTCCGGTGTTGTGTGACCCGTTCGGGAGTAGTGGATCTCCCTCCGCACCTCCGGCACTTGTAGCCCTTTCCGGACCCCGCACTGGTCATGCGCTTCCCGCAGCGTTCACAGACCGGAGGCCTGGCAATGACCTCCTGCGAGAGGCGTACCACCTGGATCTTCTCGAGATTGATGCTCTCTCCCTTGTAGCTCCCTGCTGCCACGACCTCGTCACCGGGACGGAGCCGCCTGATGACCTCGCGGAACCCCTTCGTCGGTTCGTAGGCCATGCAGCGCACGGAACCCCCCGCATCTTCCATGGAGATGGATACATGCCCGCCGCGCCTGGTGACAGGGAGATCCGATACCGTCCCGCGGACCATGTAGGAGCAACCCTCGCGGAGATCCCCGATATGCCCGCCCACGAGGTGCTCGTCGGTGCCCTGGTTGGTCACGAAGATCTGTTCGACCGAGGGCTTCTCCGAGACTATCCACTCCCTTGCATAGGAGACCCACCCGGGCCGCTCACCCCGTATGCCGAACAGCACCGGGTCCGGGGTGTGGGGGACGCAGACCACGACACCGCATTCACGGTCGACAGAGTCCCAGGTGTGCGGGTAGGTATGATCGTCGGCAGAGAAGATGCTTGACTCGTCCACCACCCGGGGAATCCCCCACCGTTCCTGGTCCCGGTAGGCCAGCAGTTCGTAGGTCGGATCGGCAAACGTGCTGCACACGGCGGCTGTTGCACCGATGATGCCCCTGCCGTTCTTGTATCCCCTGTACCTGGCGCCCAGATTCCTGAGGAGGGAGAGCGCTTCGTCGAGGGTGCAGAAATCCCGCACGGCCCTGTAGTAAAAATCAGGAGGGGGCGTTCTATCGACAGCCACAATCCCGGGATTGGTATTTTCGCACGAGAAGTCCGCATAATCCTCGACGAGAGTCCGGGCCATCGAGAAGATCTCTTCCGGATTTCCCTGCACATCGAGGCAGATGGCGGCATTCCCCCGGGTCTTGTAGGTGACGTTCGGGTTGAGACGGACCAGCCTCGCCTCCCTGACAGGCATTCCCGCCCGCTCGATCTTCCTGGCAAGCAGCGCCCCCAGGTAGGTGGTGCACATCCCTGCAGGGGAGTCGGTGTCGTCGATGCCGATACGCATTTACCCTAGTATTTATATTTTACCAGCCTATATCCATTCGTAAGGGCAATGACACAGGATCGCCTCCTCCAGATGGTCATCAGCGTCCTGCTCATGTCAGGTTTCCGGGTATCAGAACGTTTCAGCATGAGGCCCAGGAGTTTTGACCTGATTGCAAGCGACAGAAACACCATCCTGGTCATAAAAGTGGTCTCCCACATCGACAGCATCAGCGAGGAGATCGCACGGGACCTTGATCATATCTCCAGATATCTCAAGGCGTCTGCTCTCATCATCGGTGAACGGGCGAGAGATGCGGAACTGGAGAGGGGTGCGGTATATGTCAGGTACGGCATCTATGCAATCAACGTATCCACGCTGTACGATGCCCTCGTTGAATCCATTCCTCCTCTCGTATATGCCTCACCAGGCGGCCTCTATGTCAACATAAACGGGGAAGTCCTCCGGGAGCTCCGGGAGAGCAGGAACCTCTCTCTTGGCGACCTCGGCACGATGCTCGGGGTCTCCAGGCGGACCATCAGCAAGTACGAGGGGGGCATGGGGACCACACTCGAGATAGCCTTGAAGATCGAAGAGATATTTGATTGCGGTCTCGTCAGCGCCATAGACCTCGTCAACTATGAACCGCACTTCAAGGAGGAGGCTGCCGACCAGGAGGAAGAGGTGCCCATGGGATTCCTGGAGCGGATCGGGATCAAGCTCCATGCCATGCACCGGGCGCCGTTCCAGGCGCTGATAGAGTTCTCTGACCAGTCTATTCTTACGGGATATGGGACCACCCAGAGGGTGGTCAAGCGCGCTGCACTGATCGGAAACATATCCCAGATCACCGGAATGCATGCCATGTGTGTCCTGACAGATTACTATAAGCAGAAGAAAATCGGGAAGACACTGGTTATCGGCGAGGATCGGCTCCAGGCCCTGGAAGACGGCGAGGAGCTGATCGATCTCATCAACGAGTCGTAACGTATATATAGAACCACAAACCAATTTTTACCGCTAAAAGTGGTGAATATTATGTCGCAACAGCTTGGAGGACAGCCAATTCTTATTCTTAAGGAAGGAAGTTCAAGGACCCGCGGGCGTGATGCCCAGGGCATGAACATCACCGCTGCGAAAGCAGTGGCCAGTGCAGTACGAACCACTCTTGGACCCAAGGGTATGGACAAGATGCTCGTTGACACCATCGGAGATGTGGTCATCACCAACGATGGAGTGACCATCCTAAAGGAGATGGACATCGAGCACCCTGCCGCCAAGATGATGGTGGAGATCGCAAAGACACAGGACGATGAAGTCGGTGACGGCACCACGACGGCCGTGGTCATCTCCGGAGAGCTTCTCAAGCGTGCAGAAGACCTCCTGGAACAGGACGTTCACCCCACCGTGATTGCCCAGGGGTACAGGCAGGCTTCCGAGAAAGCCAAGGAGATCCTGAACGCCATTGCAATCAAGGTAAAGCCCTCCGATACGGAGATGTTCAAGAAGATCGCAGAGACCGCCATGACCGGCAAGGGTGCCGAGGCATCAAAAGACAAGCTCTGCGACCTCGTCGTCAAGGCGGTCACGATGGTGGCCGATGAAGACGGCATCGTCGACAAGGACTACATCAAGGTGGAGAAGAAGGTCGGAGGGTCCACCGACGACTCCGAGATTATCGAAGGCGTCCTGATCGACAAGGAGCGGGTCCACCCGGCCATGCCGAAGAAGGTGAAGGATGCACAGATCCTCCTCTTGAACGCCGCGGTCGAGTTCAAGAAGACCGAGGTTGATGCCGAGATCAACATCACGAGCCCTGACCAGCTCCAGGCATTCCTCGACGAAGAAGAGCGGATGATAAAGAACATCGTGGACAAGATCGTCGCCTCGGGCGCCAACGTCCTCTTCTGCCAGAAAGGAATCGACGACATCGCCCAGCACTACCTTGCAAAGGCAGGGATCTTTGCTACCCGCAGGGTGAAGAAGAGTGACATGGAGAAGCTTGTCCGTGCAACGGGTGCAAGCCTGGTCTCGAGCATCGACGCCATCTCCGGCGAGGAACTCGGGTTTGCAGGCAAGGTGGAGGAGCGCAAGGTATCAGGCGAAGAGATGATCTTTGTCGAGGAGTGCAAGAATCCCAAGGCCGTCTCGATCATCATCCGCGGCGGGACCGAGCACGTGGTCGACGAACTGGACCGCGCCATCGAGGACGCTCTCCGTGTTGTAGGCGTGGTCTACGAGGACATGAAGCTCGTCGCCGGCGGCGGAGCCCCCGAGATCGAGCTCTCACTGCGCCTCCGTGAATACGCGGCCAGCGTGGGTGGACGTGCCCAGCTCGCCATCGAAGCATTCGCAAGCGCCCTCGAGATCATCCCGAGGACCCTTGCCGAGAACGCCGGCCTCGACCCGATCGACATGTTAGTCGAGCTCCGTGCAGCACACGAGAAGGGCAAGAAGACTTTCGGATTGAACGTCTTCGAAGGAAAGGCCGAGGATATGCTGAAGGCCGGCGTCGTCGAGCCGCTGAGGGTCAAGACCCAGGCGATCGCCAGTGCGGCAGAGGCAGCGGTCATGATACTCCGTATCGACGATGTCATTGCAGCATCCAGGTCTGCAGCCCCCGAGGGAATGCCCCCGGAGGGAATGGGCGGTATGGGCGGCATGGGCGGCATGCCGCCCGGCATGGGTGACTTCTAGGCTCCCTGACCCCCCCTATCTTTCATTATACCTTTTTTTCACCGGTAATCGTATCCGGGACCCGCACGGGATTAGCTTCTTATCTCTTCTGCTTTTACTATTGGTACATGAGTGACCGCTTCATCTTCACGAAATACCGGACCACCTGTTACAAGTGCGGGAAAGAGGCAGACCAGGTGATAAAGGCAGTCCCGTACCAGGCCCAGGTCATATGCGATAACTGCGGTGCCACACGCATCTTTGTCCCCAGGATCGAGGACGTCACAAAACCGGGAAGTTTTACCAGGATCGGCTGCTACGACCTGTGGAACCTGGTCACGGATGCGACCTGCCGGAACTGCCATGTCACCGGGCCGCACGACATGGCTATCGGCTGCAACCATTTCACGGTCCGGTGCCGCAACTGCGGGTTCACCCACTTCTACAAGTTTGATCTTGAGTACGTGGGCCAGTGCCCGATAGAAGAAGAATAAGAGAGAGTTATTTCTCTTCTCTCTCCATTGTTATCGCTTTTTTGGGGCACTCGTGCGCACAGATGCCGCAGCCCTTGCAGAAGTCAAGGTCGA
>LKUF01000011.1 GCA_001412335.1 Methanolinea sp. SDB | reverse complement strand
CGTTCGGATGCGTTCCGAATCGAGCAGGCGAACGACCAGCGGGCCCTATATGGGAGGTTCGCCCTGAACCGGAAGATATCCCTCCAGACCGAAGAGGGACGGTCGTTCCTGCAAAAAACCCTCCTCCGCCTTGCCGGGGTCAACGAGTACAGCACCGTATCGATGCTCCGGGTATTTGGCCCGCTGGACGAGATGGAGGAGGCGGACCGGGTACCGGTTGCCGGAATTCTTGTTCGGCTTCTCTCCGATCTCGATCCGGAAAAGACCCCGAGTGTCTATAACACCGCTCACCGGATACTGGCAGGGGCACCCAGGGTCATTTCCGAGTACGAACGGGAGATGGGAGAGATACCGGGACGCAATTGCTGTATCATTCAAGAGAATCATGGAGAAGATGAATAATGGAGCCTCTGAAAAAGGGACAAAAGATCACTCTCATAACCGTACTTGCGGGGCTGATGGTACTCATCCCGTTCCTCCTTGCTGCAGGATGCACCGGGAATCCGCCAGAACCCGCTGAAATGAACCTGGATGGGACCAGATGGACGCTCCAGGAGTATGCCTATGAAGCTACATCCCGGCACGTTCTTGAGGGTACGACAGTCACCCTGCTTTTCAGCGAGGGAGGAAGTATCTCCGGCTCGGCTGGGTGCAACCATTATTTTGGAAGCTACGAGTTGGAAGGCGACACAATCACGATTGGACAGGTTGGACAAACGGCGATGTATTGCATGGGTGCCGGCGTGATGGAGCAGGAGAGTCGCTATCTTTCGCTCCTTTCCGACGCAGTCTCGGTTACTGCAACGAATGATACCCTCAGTTTTGCAGATTCACACGGCTTCACAATCCTCTCGTTTGCGAGGTTCGTTCCCCCTGCACCGGAATCCTTTGTCGGGACGAACTGGACTCTCAACTCCTTCTACACGGAAAATGCAGTCTCATCGGTGATCAGTGGAACCACCATCACTGCGGTCTTTGACAACGAAGGACGTGTGACGGGATCTGCCGGGTGCAACCATTATTTTGGATCGTATATACTGGATGGAGACTCCCTGTTGATCAGCACAGTCGGTTCGACCAAGATGAATTGCCCGGGCTGGGGCATCATGGAGCAGGAGGCAACCTATCTTGAATCCCTCAGCAAGGCTGCAGGATTCAGGATCAACGGAAAGTGTATGAGCCTCGTGGACGCTAATGGCAGGACGCTCCTTTTGTATATCGTTGAATCGTGATGAGGAGGAAGAGAGGTTTTGCCTCGGTCTGTAGCGAGAGAGAGTGATCTAGCACTCAAATTACTATGTGGTCTTACGCCGTATCCTCGAATGAGGCAATTGGTATTCATCTCAAATGCGGGGGAAGGGATTTGAACCCTTGAACTCCTGCGAGATGGGACCCTAAATCCCACTCCTTTGACCAGGCTCGGAAACCCCCGCGAGAGTATGATCAATAACTGGATCTGGTATCATTTAATAGTATAAGACCCTAAACCCAGCGCCTTTGACCCGGGCCCGGCAACCCTCGCGATGGATTAATACATCCATCTCCGGGGACTTCTCTCTTTTTCTACCGGAGTTTTTT
>LKUF01000010.1 GCA_001412335.1 Methanolinea sp. SDB | reverse complement strand
CGAACCTCGTGCAACCCGGCTAAATATCGTGCTCAAGAATATATAAAAAGAGAAGGCCAACAATACACAACGTGCGACAACGCTCGAGATTTCCGTTGGGGTATGTGTAAATGGCTTCCTATCCCATTGTTCCCGAACTGCTGGGCCTGCTTGCTTTAATTGGTCTGAACGGGTTTTTTTCCATGGCCGAGTTCGCCCTGGTCTCGTCACGGACCTTTCGTCTCAGTTATCTTTCCGAGCAGGGAGTCCATGGTGCGGATACGGCACTCGAGCTCTTGAAAGAGCCAAATACCTTCCTCTCCACGATACAGATCGCAATAACGCTGGTCGGAATCGGCGCAGGAGCGTACAGCGGCGCAACGTTCTCGAAATATCTTGTTCCTTACCTACAGGAGATACCACTGTTTCTGCCATATGCCCAGACCATAAGCATCCTCCTGATCGTCGTCGTCATCACGTACCTCACGCTTCTCTTCGGAGAGCTTCTCCCGAAGAGAATCGGCATGCAAAACCCTGAACGCCTCGCCTGCCGCTCTGCAGGGATAATCAGGGGATTCTCAAAGATCTTTACTCCTGTTGTCTGGCTGATGAGCGCCTCGACAGGCGCAGTGCTTCGCGTTGTCGGATCAGATACGGAACCGGTATTCAGGGTCACTGAAGATGAGATAAAACTCCTTGTCGAAGAGGGTGCCCGGGCGGGAGTTGTACAGGTGATGGAGCAGCAGATGGTGGAGTCTGTATTCCGGCTGGGAGACCGGAAAGTCTTTTCATTGATGACACCCCGGCCCGAGATTATTGCACTGGATATTACAAAAGACGCTTCGGAAAATATTGCAAAGATACTGGAAAGCCAGCACTCCCGGTTCCCTGTCTATCGTGACCAGCTCGATTCCATCATAGGGATCGCACGTGCCAGGGATATCTGGAAATTGTGGGCGGCCGATGGTACTGTTCCCGATCTCTTGGACGTTGTAAAAGAGGCCCTTGTAATCCCTGAAAATTTCCCTGTATTCAGAATGCTCGAACTGCTGCGCAAAACCGGTAGTCCAATGGCAATCGCGATGGACGAGTATGGAGCCGTCTCCGGTCTCGTAACGCTACATGACGTATTTGAAGCAATTGTCGGGGATCTGTCGTCACTGAACCCGATGCGCGACAAACCGCTTGTTGAGCGGGAAGATGGATCCATTCTCGTGGATGGACTCTATCCCATCGAAGACGTCAGGGAGAAACTCAGAATAAAGGAGATACCAGGAGAGGAGAGAAAATATTTCCATACGCTTTCGGGCTTCGTGATGATGATTCTTGGAAAAATTCCAGAGACTGGCGACATATTTGAATGGCGTGGTTACCGTTTCGAAGTGGTGGATATGGACGGGCAGCGGGTAGACAGGGTGCTCATAACTCCGGTGGAGCCTGCTGCTGACAGTATGAATGAAAAAGGATGGTGATATCCTGGTTCCAGAAGAGATGCCGCGATACACACAGGTTTTATGGAAGATTATCCAGGATATGGGTATAAAACCATAATTTGAGGGAAAACGTCATGAAAAAGAGCCATGCAATCGGTATAGGGGTGTTGATAACTGCCATTGTACTTTCAATTATTGTTCTCTCTTTTTTCGGTGGGAAAAACCAGGAGAAAGAGAGTATTACATCGAGTGAATTGAGACTGGCGGAACCACGGGTTGAGGGCAAGTTTTCGCTCGAACAGGCACTACAGGAGAGGAGATCGATCCGGGATTATTCCAGCAGGGCATTGACCCTCGCCGAGGTCTCCCAGGTACTCTGGGCGGCGCAGGGTATAACCGGGCCCAGCGGACTCCGGACAGCCCCCTCCGCCAGGGCGCTGTACCCGCTCGAGTTATACCTGGTTGCAGGTGATATACAGGATCTTTCCGCGGGCATATATCACTATGTCCCATCAGATCATTCGCTGGTTCTGCACAGAACCGGAGATGTACGGGGAGAACTCTGTTCCTCTGCACTGGACCAGGTTGCGGTTCGCGATGCCCCGGCAGTGATAATCATCACAGCTTTCCCTTCCCGGACAATGCAAAAATACGGTGAACGGGGAACAAGGTATGTCTGGCTTGAGGCGGGCCATGCCAGCCAGAACATCTGCCTGCAAGCAGTAACGCTGGGCCTCGGTACTGTTCCAATCGGGGCGTTCGATGATCTTGGGGTGAGTGAACTGCTGGAACTGGATGAGCACGAAGAACCTATCTACCTGATGCCGATAGGGGCTGTCTCCTGAACCCGGGAATTTCCTGAAAAAGACGATATGCGTCAGAACGGGATTCCACTCATCAATGCATGCTTCATGCCAGGGTGCGCGGTAGTTCCCGGGATCTGTCTAAACCGGTCGAGGTGTTTTGAACCTGAACTGATCTCACCGATCATCCTTCCGTTCACATTTCAATGCCCTGCAGAGGCGAAAATCGGTCTGCCGCCGCTCCCAGGGAGTGAAATTGCAGCACATCTCCGGCTTTATCTCGTGGATCGAGCAGATATACCTCGAATCATCCACTCTTTTCAGGAACGGGCATACGGTCAAATATCCACCAGAACCAGGATCCCGCATCCCGATCTCGATGACCTCTCCAATATCAGAGGGTTCAAGAGCGGCGCAGTTGATGATCCGGCCGTCACTCATCAGCCCAAAAAAATACCTGAGAACGTCTGTCTCCCCGTTCACCATCCAGTTGAAGAGATCCATCGGGGTCGGAGAGATCCGGTCACCGTAGATCTTGCAGCAGAGTCCGCACTGCATGCACTGGTCTGCAGTTTCGTCGTTTTGTTCATCCCCTGTCACAGGAATTTGCGCTCCCCTGATCCAGGATCTTCTCCTGGCAGGGATAACTATCTGTGCCTGCAAGAGATTAAAATCGCTGTTGTGGCTCTGGCCTTCTCACTGCGCAACCAGGAAAACCGGGAAAAACCGCGGTATTCCCTGCCGGGACCATGCACACAAATGAAGATGGAACAGTCCCCCCATTCGAGATGAATTGACGCGGGTATCGGTATAGGTATAGGTATAGGTATCGGTATCGCACCTCTTGCATCCTGCAAAAGCCCTTAAATTGGCCAACGCCAAGATCTCTATAACTCCCATGACCGCCCACTCTGTTCTCATGGGCAAGGATCCTTTCCGTGGATTGTCATGATTCCTTCGTCACCCCTCGAAATGCTCCTGCTTGGATTCATTATCGGACTTACCGGGGCTCTTGCTCCCGGGCCGACGCTTGTAGCCACCATCAACTCCTCGCTCAAGGGGGGGTGGACCATGGGTCCACGTGTCACCCTGGGCCACATCCTCGTGGAGATTGTCATGGTTGTCCTGATTGTGGCCGGGCTTGCAATTGTATTCAAGGATTTCAGCTGGCTTATTGGCGGGATAGGCGGAATCGCACTCGTTGTATTCGGCATCTTTACCATACTCGAAAGCCGCAATGCCGAGATCGACCTCTCGCAGAGCGGGGTCTCCCGGGGAGACCCGGTGCTTGCCGGTATACTCACGAGCATCTCGAATCCGTATTTCTGGCTGTGGTGGTTCACGGTGGGAAGCGCACTGCTCATGGGTGCGCTTGCTGGTGGAATCATTGGAGCGCTGGCATTTATCCTTGGTCACTGGGGAGCAGACCTCGGGTGGCTGACGCTTATTTCAGTCAGCGTCCATAAAGGGAGATTCTTTCTCGGAGTTCGGGAATTCAGGACAATACTTGGACTCTGCGGTATCTTCCTGGTCATCTTCGGAGGATATTTCATCACAACCGTGTGGGTGCTACAGGGGTAATCCCTGGAGATCTCTTTTTGATGTCAGGCATGGTATCACCCTGGCAGAATATCCATAACCCCAAAAATTTCCATTCCTGGACAACCGCAACGCATAATGAAAACGAACAAAGCCGGATCATATTGAAAAAGGAGTTTTTATTCTGCTCTCAACGCCTCAATAGGGTCGAGATTGGATGCACTCCATGCAGGGTACAGCCCTGAAAGGATACAGGTGACAGTCCCTATAGCCATTGCAAAAGGCACATACACAAGGCTCGCAGGGGCGAAGAAGTACTCAGTACTGCCGACCATCGCGAGAACGACCAGCCACCCGACGGTCAGACTCACCACCGCGCCGATAACCGCCCCGAGTACCCCAAGGATTGCAGATTCGTACAAAAACATACTTCTCACTTCATTCTTCTGGGTGCCGATACTCCTGAGGATCCCGATTTCCCTGATGCGTTCGGTGACCGACATCATCATCACGTTGAAGATCGATACAGCCGCGACAAGCAACGAGATTCCCGCGATGGCCATCACGAAGATTGTCATTGTTGAAAGTGTCCCGGTGATGCTTTCGATCATGCGGCTGCTGTCCTGTATCGTTACCGTATCCTCTTTGCGGTTCAGCTTGTCCTCGATCTGGTCTGTCACGGTCTCCGTATCATCCAGGTCGTTGAGGACGATGTTGACCTGGTCGTACTCGCCTTCTCCTCCAAATATCCCGGTGAAGAGCTTCTCGCTGCCGATGATCGCCATGTCGGAATTGATATCCTGGGACATGCCTCTCTCCTCGAGGATGCCCACGACCCGCACGGTTGTTGTGGATCCCTCATCCGGGTCGCCGATCTCTATCTTGCTCCCAACCTTCAAATCAAGCCGTTCGACTAGCATTGGTCCGACTACAACCGAATTTGTGCTCCTGGGAAACGCCCCTTCCGTAAGGGTGAAGAGCCCGGGAAACATGTCCTCATCAAGACCGTACATGGTCGCTCTTCCCTTCTTATCCCCCACTTCTATCGTGTCAGACTCCTGGTATATTGCATATACCGTGCCGTATTTTGCCGCAATTCGTTCGACAGCATCGAATTCGTCCTGTGAGATATAATCGTCGTCGTCCCCACCCCCACCCATTCCGGGCATGCCGCCGCCTCCTCCTCCGCCGGAATAGGCAGTCACAACCAGTGTATCTGCCATCGAGGAGAGCTCTTCGGTGACAGAGAGCGTCATGTTCGCTCCCATCATCCCCATAGACGCAATGGCGACGACCCCTATCACGATTCCAAGGGCTGCAAGGACGGATCGAAGAAAGTGAAGCCTGATACTCCTGATCGAGAGCTGGAATATGATGTCCTTGATGATCATGCCACTCTCCCGTCCACCAGATTTATCGTCCGGGAAGCATACCCGGCGATTGCAGGATCATGGGTCACCATGATCAGGGTCCGGCCTTCACTGTTCAGACCGTCAAGGATGTCCATGATGTGGCGACCGGTCTTTGTATCAAGATTCCCTGTGGGTTCATCGCAGAGGAGGATCTTCGGTTCGTTGACAAGGGCTCTCGCGATGGCAACTCTCTGCTGCTGACCTCCCGATAGTTCCGAGGGTCTGTGCCGGGACAGGTCTGAATCGATGCCGACCATCTCCAGTATGTGGTTGACTCTGCCGCTTTCATCCTTTTTCCGATGCTTCAGGATATAGGGATACTCCACATTTTCAAATGCGGTGAGCAGGGGGATGAGATTGAACTTCTGGAATATATAGCCGATCGTGTTCAGCCGCATCTCGGTAAGGTGACGGTCACCCATCTCCCCGATATTTTTGCCGTCAATGAAAAGATCTCCCGAACTCGGTACGTCCAGGCTTCCAATCTGGTTGAGAAGTGTGGACTTTCCTGACCCTGACGGGCCCATGATGGCCACGAACTCACCCTCCTCGATGGAGAGGGATACGCCGTCAAGTGCGACCACATCCCCGGAGGGGAGATGGTATACTTTGGTGACGTCTGCCAGTTCAACAACCGGGCTGCTGTTCATGGGATATTCCCGCCTCCAGACTATTCCCTTCCGCGGTCCCGGATCCTGTTCAAAATCCGTGCCAGAATCCCTTTTCTCCAGGCAAAAAGAACGCCGATCGTCACAACAAGGATAACTCCGATCTCAAGGAACGGGACACTTCCAAGGCCGCTCCCAAACCCCATCATTCCTCCAGGCCTGTTCCCCGCAGGAGGAGAATTGCGAATTTCTGGCTCCTGTGATACCTGGCCTTGCGACCTGGAAGAAATCGGGAATTCTTTCTCAAAAATTTTCCCGTCCTCGTTCCGGTACTCTATGATGAGTGGAATACTCGACGATGTGTCACGGATTGTGCAGGTAACCTCGAAACTGGAAAAGTCGTCAGGCTCAAGCGCCCCGATAACGTAGACCGGGTTTGGATCCACCGCCTCTGCCGGACTGCCGACCGTAACTATGACCGACTTGGCATCCTTGAGGCCTGCATTTGTTACGTCACCACCGATTGTCATGCTGGATCCGGCTTGTGTAACCTCGACATTATTTACCACCAGCTCGGCTGCGACTTTGCGGTCGCCGATTGTAACCGGCAGGGCCAATGTGCTGTGATGCTGGTTCGCTCCGTTTCGGTATGAGACATCGAAGGAGAGCGTTGTCGGTTTTACTGCGGTGACGTCAAACACCACGGTCTTTTCCTGATCTGGCTCCAATGTGCCGATGAATATGCCACTTTGAGTGGTTGTGATCCCTTCACCGCTCGGGGTTACCGTGACACCGTGTATTACATCCTCCCTCGGGTTGCTGACAGAGAGCGTGATCTCTTCTTCCGCATCGGGAGAGAACGAATCGGGCGCGTCGATAACGGTAATCAGAATGGGTGTATCGTCAACCTTGACGGGGATTGGGTACCTCAGGCTCCCGGCATTTGTGAAGTCCAGGTAAAACATCGGAAAATACATCCCGTCCTTTGTACCGGCCTGGATCTGGAAGGTGAATTCCATGGAATTGCCCGGTCCAAGTGACCCCACCGAATCATATGTCTGGTAATTGATCACTTTGAGATCCGCGGACAGTATCTCTGCCCTGCTGATCGAGACCGGTTCGCTCCCGCTGTTTGTTATGCCTATTCTGACCGTTCCCGAATCGTCCTGCATGAGGACTTCAGGTACTATCTGTATGTCGGTTACTGCTACATTGGCTTCGGCTGCAACACTACCGCTTTCCGCAAGGGCCGGGGTCAGTATGCACGCCACCGCAATAAAAGCGAATACCGCTATTCGTTGAAGCTTGATCGTATGTGAAGACATGCTCTATTCCTGCATTAGAAGTCATTAATTGAGGTTAGATTCCAAATAAAATCGATTTCATGGGGATGATGGGAGGAGGATACAGGGGGTTTGTGTGCATCCAAACCAGATCTCAATCTTCTTTTGAAACGGCTTGTTGGTGGCTGAAGGAGGAGAAACTGTAAGTTCACCTCCCCTCATCTGTCTTGTGTTCACATGATGAGATCCCCAGTATTTCATCCTTTGTTTGTCCAATTCTTATCAAGGTGGCAATTGGTTTTAAGACGCCATTCCGGGTCTCATACGTTCGCTTTTCCCGGCACGATCTCCTGCCGGAGGTACTGGCAACTCGTCTCTGTGCTCTTCCATGAACTGCTGCATCAGCGTCCGG
>LKUF01000009.1 GCA_001412335.1 Methanolinea sp. SDB | reverse complement strand
AAAAAAAATTCAGATGAGATGCCTGTCTTTTTGGACCCCCGGATTCCTCAACCTCTCCGCAAACCCCTCAATCAATTCCCTCTTAGCAAGCACATCCAGCCATTCCGCAGGTATCCCCTCTTCTCCGTAAAAAGCCCCAGCTAGCTGCCCAAATATCGCCCCGGTAGTGTCTGCATCGTCACCGAGGTTGACTGCAAGAAGGCATCCTTCTTGAAATGATTCACTCGACCGAAACGCCCAGAGTGCCGCTTCCATCGCTTTTCCCACATGACCCCTTCCCTGGATCTCGGGCGGCTCCTTCCGGAGAAACGATCCCGCTGCGACTTCATCAATCTCTTCGTGAAGTGCATGCTCCTGCCAGTAATTTGGAATTGGTGCATATCTGGGCGAGAGCAGTTCATCACGCGATGCTCCAGTGAGTGCTCCGACAATCAGCCCGCCGTAATACCTGCATGCGTCAACGACGATGGGCAATGCATGAGTTGTCTTTGAGCTCAAGCCGGACTTCTCTATTGCCTCTGCAGGGTCTCTGGTATAGAACATGGGAACGGGTGCAAGCCGCATGAGTGAACCGTTGCTCGCGGACCATTCATCTGCAATCCCTGGATAGGGTTCGCCTGATAACATAAAACGCTGGAGTGCCTTCCGGGTCGTCGTACCGATATCGAAACAAGTGCTGGTACTGCTCAGATAGCCTTCCTTATACCAACGGCAGTACCGTTCGAGCTGGTCGATAGGGTCGAAGCCTTGCTTCTCTATCAGGCTCTCGGCAAGACAGAGGGCAAGGGATGTATCATCGGTCCACTGCCCGGGGAGGAGATTGAATGGACCGCCACCTACTATCCCACTCAGTGGCTTGAATGTCCCGGGCGGACGAAACTCAACTTTTGTGCCAAGCGCATCCCCCACAGCCAGTCCAAGCAGGCAGCCTCGATAACGTGAAGCAAGATCAGGGAGTGTCATTGAACCGAATTTAGTCGAATAGATGATTACAGTTGCGAGATGAATGGGAAAATGAAAATTTGATTATGTTTGAATATGTTAACCCTCTCATTATCAGAGTAATAGAAAACTATAATGGTACTGTGTTATAGTTATCAAAAACGCGCGTACCTATTCTTACAGGAATTAAGAAACGAAGGGCATAGAACCCTCCGTTCCGACGTCCCGGCCGGGATTTGAACCCGGGTCAAAAGCTCCGCAGGCTTCTAGGATATCC
>LKUF01000008.1 GCA_001412335.1 Methanolinea sp. SDB | reverse complement strand
CAACCGCCGCCGGGGCGTCCTCACATAACTCTTACCCAATTGCACAATTATGATTGTGAATCAGCCTCGCGGTATTTTCGGGGGCGACGGCGTGGCATCGCATATGGGGGCGTATAGGCGGATAGCCCCCACAAAATGTATAAGGTTCATCAATCCTGCACACGCCAGGTAGCGAAGAGCCTTTTTTTCATATTCCCATCTGTCTTTTTCGAGAGGCAGACAAAAATATCCCTGATAAAGACCAAGGACTCTCCAATGACTCCAGCCCCTTCTGATGAAGCCGTTGATCTCTTTGAACAGGGATTTTTCTGTTCTCCGGCCGTATTCTGTGCGTACAGCGAAAGATTCGGGCTTGATAAGGATACGGCCTCCAGGATTGCAACCCCGTTTGGGGCGGGGATCGGATACACGGGAAACATATGCGGGGCGGTCGCAGGTGCCCTCATGGTCATCGGGCTCTGTCACGGGATTACCGATCCAGGAGATGTGGATGCAAAAAAGAAGGTGTTTGAAGTCACGCAGAAGTTTATCGTCGAATTCATGGACAGGCATGGATCAATTAACTGTACCAAACTGCTTGGATACGACCTATCCGATCCGGAACAGCTCCATGAGGCACGGAGGGTGGGCATCACGAGAGAAAAATGCCCGGGGTTTGTGAGGGATGCTGCGGAGATCCTGGAATTGATTTTATAATTTTGGGAACGTATCAAAAATCATATCTTTTCACAATATCCTGTCTCGTTTCGTTCCATCCCTCCTGGTTCACGCATCATGTGACATGACACTGGTTCAGTACCTGCACCTCGATGATCGACCCCCCGGACAGTCGATCATACCCTTCGGGTATGGATGCGATTGCGTTTGTGTCGGCGATGCTGGACAGGCGACTGGTTTTTTTCTCGGGAGAAAAGGACGGAATTCCGTCATCGAAGGTGAGTGTGCCGAAGAAGAAATCAGTCCATTCGCGATCGCCGCCCTCGAGTGCGGAGGCAAGCCTCGCTTTCATCCTGGGCAACCCGGGGCCCGGGTGGCCGGACAACGCAAGAAGCCCGGGCAGCGCAACCTGGAGAAACGCCATGATATTGGAAGGGGGTCCGCCAGGCAGGACGAATACGGGTTTTGCATTGAGTAATCCAAACCCGACCGCCTTTCCGGGCCCGATGCGGATCCGGTGGAACACCTTCACCCATCCGAGTTCTCCGAGCGCTTGTGCCACCAGGTCGCGATCTCCGGTCCATGCCCCTCCGCTTGTGAGGATAGCATTGGTGTGCGCAGAGATTTCCTGCAATGTACTCTGCATGGCGCCGGGATCATCCTTGACGATTGCGAGGGTCGGTTTCATCCGGTATCTCCTGCACCAGCAGGCAAGGGTGATGATATTGCTCGAGTACAGCTTGCCGTCTGACAGCGGCTCGCCCGGTGCAAGGATCTCATCGCCTGTTCCAAGGATACCCACCACCGGGTTTTGAAAGACAGGGACCCTGCAATGTCCTGACATGGCGAGAAGCCCGGCGGTTATGGGCGATATCTGCTGGCCCTTCTTCAGGATACATCTGCCAGCCAGCACGTCTTTTCCACGGCGGAGGATATTCCGTGGATCTGAAGCATTCTCCACCAGTATTTTGTCGACATCCTCCTTCACAAATTCGTCGGATACGACGGCATTTGACCCACCGGGTATTCGGGCCCCGGTCAATACTCTCACGGCCGTGCCCTGCATGAGGGAAATGTCCTGTTCGCATCCAGCAGCCATTACTCCCAGCACACGCAACCGAACGGGATCATCGCATGTTGCACCGGCCACGTCGCCGGATATGACCGCATACCCGTCTTTCCGGGAGGTATCAACGGAAGGAGAATCCACCAGGGCGAAGAGATCCGATGCGGCTATACGATCGATGCTGTCAACCAGTGAAACATATTCAGGGGGAAGCGGTCTGATACGTGCAAGCGTCAGTCTCAATGCTTCATCCAGGCCAAGACTCATGCCTTTCATGGTGCTTTCCTCATTACCACGCTCTGGCAACATGCATATGCAGAGTGTCCTTTCAATGTAATAACAATGTGCGGTTCTTCCATGTCGCCGGGATCTTTCGCCTGCTTCTCAGGTCTCTCTTCTTTTATCCCTGAAGATCCCATGGGATGATCATGGAGAGTCCGATCTCCCAATTATGAGCGCAACGATCATCTCCGCGATACACCAAGTTTCTCTCTCGGCTTCCTGGGGGATATGTCGGGGATGGATACGGTCCTGGAACGGGAGGACGAGCCGGCGAGTGCTTCAGCGTCCCCGCCACGTCCCGGAGTGTTCATGAAAAAGATGTTTTTATTCGAAAAATATCGCCGATATCAGGGAATATCATCCCCTCTCGTATTTCAGCGCTCCTTCCACGGGACAGACTTCAATGCACCGTCCGCACATGTAGCACTCCATCTTCCGGTCGCCAACCTTTGATTCGTCGGTCGGGCATACCTTCTCGCACTTCCCGCAGTGGATGCACAGGTCGGTCCGGCGAAACTTGAACAGGCTCCAGCCAGCAACAAACGAGAGAAGGAATCCATACGGGCAGATGAACCGGCAGAAAGGACGGTACATGAAGACCGAGAGGATAACAATTGCAAGGAAGATGAAGAAGGACGCTGACCCGACGGCCAGGTAGAAGAAATCCCTCAGGCCGATGAATTTGAGGAGATTAATCGAGAATGCGAGTGCGGCTGCTATCAATATGACAAAGACTCCCAGCCTGACTGCCATCGTTGTATTTTTCCACGTTCTCCCTACCTTTTTTACGGGAACAAGTGACAAGAGTTCCTGGAGCGTCCCCGCAGGACATATATGGCCGCAGAATATCCTCCCAAAGAGGAGCGTGAAACCAAGGATGAATAAGAGGCCGAAGGCTGCGGCCTGGAGCGGTCCGCCAAGGCCCTTCGTGTCCCGGAGAACCAGGAGCATGAACTGCCAGGGAAGAACCGGCGCAAATATGAGAAACCCGAGGGCCGTGGAGATTATCAGGAATAAGAATGCCCGTTTCCTCGTGATACGTTTCGAATACCAGAGATAGACAAGCAGGAAGAATACGATGATGCCGTACCCAAAGCCGGCAACTTTTGGAATAAACTCTAATACCATAGTATTGGCTCCCAGTCACTTTTTAGTAGAACTTCAACGATGATATTACTTATTTTTCCTATCCCTGGCCCCCCCGCTCATTCCGAAACAGTCCAAAAATCTAATTTCAATGGCGAGGGACTGCATGCATGAGCAATGGATTTTGCAGAAAGTATAAATAGAATGGTCCAGGATATGTGACTTCTGGCATGCAATTGTTCTATCCGGAGATCGGACTTGGGATCCACTCACCGCAAATTCCCAAACATTATACATATCCAACTATCTCTTCGGTTTTGGCTCTCTTCTGTCGCAATAAATACTTATAGAGTTCATGGCTTGAAAAGAGCAGAACCGGGAAGGGAAGCAGCAGCAGGAGATATATCGGCGACACGAAAGCGGTATTGAAGATAACCTGAACCGGACGAACCGTCAGGATGGTCGCTATCCAGAGGATCTCGAGTATGATCGCAATGATGAGAAGCCGGTTTTTCAAAAGTCCGCGGGAAAAGGCTGAGAATTCCCAGGATCGCAATGTCCATACATTAAAAAGCTGGCATGTTACAGCTGCAAGCAGCGTCATGGTCATTGCCTGCCGGTGAAATTCGGGTCCGATTGGAAGATCCCCATATATCCACCCGTTGAGGAAGAGAAATCCGAGGAATGCAGCCATTGCTGCCGTTCCCTCGATCGCCCCAAGGAAGAAATAACCGCGTTTGAAGACCTCCAGGTCTAAAATATTCTCGTTCTTACCCACGGGTGGACGGTTCATTATGTCCTCCTCAGGTCCCTCGCTTCCCAGTGCAAGACCCGGAAGCATATCTGATCCGAGATCGATGGTGAGTATCTGAATAACAGAGAGCGGCAACGGGATCAACAGGAAGAAATACAGGATATACGGGATGATCTCTGGAATATTCGATGACAGGATATAGGTGACAAATTTTTTTATATTGAAGTATACCGTCCTTCCTTCCTCGATTGCGGCGACAATGGAGGCAAAATTATCATCCAGGAGGATCATGTCCGCCGCCTCCCTGGCCACCTCCGTGCCCTTGATCCCCATTGCGATCCCGATATCAGCCTTCCGAAGAGCAGGAGCATCATTCACCCCGTCTCCAGTAATTGCGACCACTTCACCGTTACGCTGGAGAAGGCTGGTAATCCTCAATTTTTGCTCAGATCGCATCCGGGCAAAAAGGACATTTTTTGAAGTCAGTAACTCCTGGAGTTTTTCGTCTTCTATGAAACGGGTCTCTTCGCCGGTGAGCACCTGGTCAAAGGGAAGCCCGATCTTCTCTGCAATCGCAGAGGCCGTCAGCGGGTTGTCCCCGGTGAGCATCAGGATCCGTATCCCTGCCCTGCGGCATTTCTTTATCGCGCCATATACTTCCGACCTCGGTAAATCCATGATCGCCACCATGCCGAGCATCGTAAGAGAACTCTCATCTTCGCCTTCACCGGATGCGATAGCAAGTACCCGGTACGCCTGTCTCTCAAGCTCCTCGGCCCTGGCATTGAACTGTTCCTTCTCCTGCTCCCCAAAGGGGACCATCTGCCCGCTCCCGTCAATACAGGTACTGCAGAGCGGAAGGAGCACTTCGACAGCCCCCTTGGAATAGACATATCTCCTGCCGTCGATTGCATATACCGTGGACATCATCTTCCTTTCGCTCGAAAACGGAATTTCATCCACCTTGCGAAACTCATGAGATTCTATCCGGGCTTTTCTTGCCGCAGCGATGATCGCCAGTTCGGTCGGGTCGCCAAATATATGGTCCTCTCTTATGATCGCCCTGCAGTTCAGCATCCCGGCCTGCAGGAGAGACTCCAGCCGCTCACGAGAGCCCGGATGCTCCTCATCAAACGAGAATTCCCCGTCCTGGAAGTAGCCTTCGCCGGAGACAGAAACCCGTTCACCTCCCGCAAGATATATCTCTTTTACCGTCATCTCGTTCCGCGTTATCGTCCCCGTCTTGTCCGTGCAAATGATCGTTGCACTTCCGAGTGTCTGTACCGAGTCCAGGTTCCTGATGAGCGCATTCCTCCTTGCCATGTTCCGGCTGGCAAGTGAGAGAGAGAGTGTGATCGTAGGGAGCATGCCTTCCGGAACATTTGCCACGATGAGAGAGAGCGAAAAGATTGCAGCGACGAGATACCCCTGGCCAGAAATGTAACCGAGCAAGAAGAAGACTGCACCCATGAGAAGTGCGGCAATGGTGAGGATACGGGTTATACGGGTAATCTCCTTCTCCATGGGAGTCCGGCGCTTATGGACTTCCCTTGTAAGGGCAGCAATCTTTCCAAACTCCGTCTCCATGCCTGTCGCATACACCACCCCGAATCCATTCCCTGATGTGACAGTGGTTCCGGCGAATACGATGTTGTCTGCATCGAGCGGGGATTCTTTCTGGTCAGTTCCTGCATACCTCCGGTGAGGTCTCGATTCTCCCGTTAGGGTTGCATTATTCACATAGAGCGAATTCTCCTCGAGAACAACCGCGTCGGCTCCTATCCGGTCTCCTTCCTCAAGCTGGATAATGTCGCCGGGCACCAGCTGGCGGGCATTTATCTCATGCACCTTCCCACCCCGGCGAACCTTCGCAATTGTCGGGATCAGCCGAAGAAGTGCCTCGATTGTCTTATCAGCCTTATATTCCTGCCAGAAAGCAAAACTTGCATTGACAATGACTGCACCAATTACCGCATAACCAAGGATATCATAGCCTTCACCTGGGGAGAACCGGTTCGCAACAAAAGACAGGGCTGCTGCTATCTCGAGCAGAACAGCAAAAAAACTGGTGTACTGGACGATGTACATCCTGAGATAATTTTTCTTTTTCCCCTTTCCCACATCGTTACTCCCATAGATCTCAAGCCTCCTCTCTGCTTCCTGTGATGAAAGCCCCGATTCGGCTGTTTCCAGGGCGTCTAGTATATCCTTTTTTTCAGCCCTGTGTGGATATTCTATGGGTATCACTGTATGAACCAGAAAGTCAGTGATTTAATTAAATATTTCTGAAGAACAGACAGCGAATTGGTATTCCGTCGGACAGAAAAGAGGCTTTTCCCCAGTAATTATTCGATATTTTAAAAAAAATGCAAAACCTCTTTTCGGGCAATATATTTAATTTCAGATACGTCCTTTTGGGAGATTAGATGATACCATCAAGAATACTCGTTGCATTTGATGGTTCTGACCTGAGTGCACGGGCTCTCCGCATGGCACTTGGCATAGGAAAAGCGGTAGATGCAGAGGTACATGCAGTATACGTGCTCAAAATTTCGGATTATATGCGGTTTACCAGCCATTCGGGCCCCATGGAAAGGAGTGAACACATTTCCAGACTTATCTCGAAACATATTCTGGAGCAAGGAACCAGGATGGAGAGAGCGATTGCAGGAATTGCAGCGGAATTCGGATTGCCTGTGCATACCCATAAAAAAATCGGAGACCCAAGGGAGGAGATTCTTCTTCTTTCACGTATCATCGATGCCGATCTTATTATGCTTGGCTCGACGGGAACAGGGGGACTCAAACAAATTCTCCTCGGAAGTGTGAGTACATTTGTCGTCAGGAACAGCCCGATATCAACGGTAATAGTACGGTAACAAAAAATTTCGTGGTGTCCTTCCTTCTCTAACCATATTTTGCTATGGCAACCAAAAAGAGCCATTATCTGCTTTCGAGTCCTGATTTAACCCGGTCTCGCCAGTGATGTCAACCACTTCTTTTCACCTGCCCGCCCAATTCAATCGCTATTAAATACGATGATCTGATAACAACTCTGAAAAGAGATGGGGTATTCGCCATGGAACGGGGCATGATGAGGGAATACATTGTTCTGATACTGATCGCGGCCGGTTCGGTGATCACCTGGCTTTTGGACTATACCTATCCCCATATATATCTGAAGAACCTCTTACTGACCCTTGTCACCCTCTTTGCGGTATACTTTCTATTCGAGATCCTCATCCCGAAATTATTCTCTTCCCGGATATCTGACCAGAAAACGCGGTATACCCTGAGTAAACTCTTTTACATTCTCTCCATTGTCATTTTTATCGCGATCACCATCAGTATCTGGGTGGAAGACCCGACTTCCCTCCTGGTCACGTACAGTATAATCGGTGCAGGAATCGCATTTGCACTCCAGGACGTGTTCAAGAATTTTGTAGGGGGGATGTATATCATGGCGACCGGTCTCATGAGGGTCGGGGATCGCATAGAGATAGATGGCAATTTTGGGGATGTGATGGATGTCGGCATCATGAGCACCACATTGATGGAGATCAGGGGGTGGGTGCAGGGCGACCAGGCGAGCGGACGAATGGTCTCCATTCCAAACGGATTCATTCTCTCCAAGGTGGCGATAAACTACACCCGGGATCACTCGTTCATCTGGGATGAACTTTTCATCCCCGTTACGTACGAAAGCGACTGGCGGAAGGCAATCTCCATTGTCAGGGAGATCCTCGATAAAGAGACCGAAGCACTCACCAGGAAAGCCCAGGACGAGATTGAGAGGCTTGGCGAACGGTTTTATCTCCCAAAAAGAGAGACAGACCCTGCTGTGTATGTCACCCTGACTGATAACTGGGTAACGCTCGATGCC
>LKUF01000007.1 GCA_001412335.1 Methanolinea sp. SDB | reverse complement strand
GTAGGGGGGCGGGCACGAAGGGCCGGAGAACCTGACTCCGAGAACCAGGCGCAAGCAAAAAACCCCGGTCATCCTTGCCAGGCCATCTTTCCGGATGATGCGCACCATACATCCTCGTGACATGTCGTTGTGCATACGTAACGGACCCGGGTCTTCTGACATGACCCTCTGGAACTCTTCCCATTGATGGCCTTCCTCTTCATCGGTGTATTGGATGTCCCAATCACCTGTGTCTCTGATAAGCAGCAGAGGTGGGTCAGTTACCAGGCTGCCAGGATTTTTATCGTGTTCCACGCCCCTGTCTGTGCCTGACTCTTCCACGGGCACCCGGCATGGCACCCCGAAACCCTGTCCGGGCTCCAGGGGATCCGAATCCGCCGTTATCCGGCGATTAAAGGGCGATCCTCAGTCATACGATGAATTCCCTGCAACCTGATCCGAAAGGCCGTTCTCGACCGGATAAAAAGCCCGGATTTTCGAGATTTCAGATCGACCGATCACGAGTGCTGGTATCGCATTTTGGGTGATGTGATGATCCCGTATTAGGGAGAGGCGCTTATTTCATGCTTCATTTCGCAATTTGCTACTTCGCCAAATGACTATTCTGCGCAAAAGTTTAATTATTGGAGCGAATAAAGAATAACCCATGGAGGGAGGTTTTTTTTCGGAGTGGCTTCCACGATACCGCCATTACCTCAGAATGCGCAATTACTCCTCCCGGACCATCCAGAGCTACGAACAGGTTGTCAGGCACTTCGGCTATTATGTCTGGCTCCGCCGGAGCATAGATCCCGAGAAGCTCGTGGTATACTGGGAAGACCTTACCAGGGCACGGCTCGACACCCCGGTGGAGGTTGCCCCGGTCATCATCAGCGACTACCTCTCGTTCATCAGCTCGATGCGGACATACAAGCCAAAGACCCTGCACCGCATAATCTCCACGCTCTCTTCGTTCTACCGCTTTCTCTACAGCCAGGGCGCAATCTCCTCGAACCCGATGCCTGCCGTGGAGCGGCCCAAGATCAAGGACCAGGAGCTCCGCTACCTCAAGCACAGCCAGGTGCTTCGCCTGATCGACTCCATCGAGGACGACAGGGACCGCCTGATCGTCCGCACCATCTATGCCACGGGCGTGAGAGTGTCGGAACTCTGCGGCATGAGTATCGAGGATATCGATTTCGAAGACGAGACCATCCGTGTCAGGGGGAAGGGTGGCAAGATCCGGATTGTCTTCGTCGACAGGGAGACGCTCGATGAAATGGACGAATTTATCGGGAAACGTATCGAGGGCCCCCTTTTCCTTGGGCAGCAGGGCCACCATATCTCCCCGCGGGCAGTGCAGCATATCTTCAAGAAATACGCTCCTGATGGGATAACCCCCCATAAAATTCGCCACAGCTATGCCAGCGAGCTCTATCGCCGCTCAAAGAACCTCCGCGTGGTGCAGGAGAACCTGGGACATAGCTCCATCAAGACGACCGAGATCTACCTGCACACCGACCTTGACGAGAGAAAACGGGTTTACCAGGAGTTTTTCCCCCTCGCCGAGAACAATAACCGCCAGAAGGAGAAGAAGAGAGATCGGGAATAATCATGGCAATTGTGCTCCCTGGTACAGCCCGGGACTCCTCTTTTTTCATCACGTCATTTTGGTATGCCAGGGAAAGCGAAGAAAGGCCACACATTGTTTTTTTGGAAAATGACGCATCAACCGCTCTCAAAACCATCGCGCAGTCCTCCCTCTGTCTTGGGGGATCACCAAAGGGTGGAACAGCCAAAAAATCCGGATTCTTTGGCCGTTATCAGGAGCTACCAGACCACAAAGCGAATTATCTGGGATATCCGGTGTTTTCTTGACATATTTTGGGGTTACTTTACCGGTAGGGGAAGATATATGATTTTCGTGATGTTTACATGCTCCAAATCGCCTCGGAGGGATAATCCAGGGATTTGAGAACATAATCACTGAGATCGCCGAAGGTGAATTATTATCGGGGATTTCCAGGAATTTCATGACAGAATAGGTCATTACCCATATCGCGAGTAATAGTGGCTTTCCGGGTATACTGAGACCGAAAAGACTGCGAACGCCCTCTCCATGATTGAATTTGGAGAGATTATATTCGTTTTTTAACCGATTAGCGGTAGAGATGCTATCAAGAATCCGTCACCGAATGTTATCCTCCTTCGGAAAAGATCCCCCCGAATACCTCTCGACATCCCCTGATCGCCAGGTTATCCAAGAGCCGGGCATTGCTTCCCGGGTGATATCTTCATACGAGATGATACACCCTTTCAAGGGCTGAAATTACGTTCTTTTCCTCTGTAATCTCACCAGCGCCATTTTTCTGGATTGCACGAATCACCTGTCTCTCCACTTCTCGGGAGCGATCCGGTAACCGGCTTTTTTAATTCGTATAAAATCGGTTATTTTTGTCATTGAAGGAAGGAAATGCGTTAATTTATTTTAATAAACCATATGATGCTATATGATACAAGGGATTCGTTTTCGCTCAAGAACCCATTCCCGGAACCAAAAATCCATCCTCGTGCATCCACATATCCTGGCTGAGATATTATGTGTGGTATATTCTGGAACCGGTAATTCTCGATTGAGAATTATATTGGATTTTAAACCATTTAGGCTGTCAAAATCAAAATATAAATCCAATTTAAGCCTTTTCTCCCCTATTTTTCTCCA
>LKUF01000006.1 GCA_001412335.1 Methanolinea sp. SDB | reverse complement strand
GGCACAACATTTTTCTTCACCCTCGAAGGAAGTAATGAAGGGGATTGATGAGAGAGGATGCCGAATCCATGCCAGGAGAGATCCTGCTCGTTGAAGATAATCCCAATGATGTTGAACTTATCCTGCACGTCTTCCAGTGGTGCAACCTGTCAGACAGGGTACATGTTGCCTGGAATGGAGAGGAGGCACTGGACTACCTCTTTGGCGAAATTCCCACAGAGAAGAAGAGAACAAAGCCCAGCGTTATCCTTCTCGATCTCAAGCTGCCAAAGATCGACGGGATCGAGGTTTTGCGAAGACTCAAGGCTGATAACCAAACCCGTCATATTCCGGTTGTCGTTCTTACGTCCTCAAGTGAAGAGAAGGATATCATCGAGAGCTATAATCTTGGTGTGAACAGCTATATCGTAAAACCGGTCCATTTCGACGATTTCGCACATGTAATCAGGGAACTTGGGTTCTACTGGCAGACGGTAAACCAGCCGCCTGTTCACAGGGATGAGTAGGCAACAGGAAGATTTGGAGACCTTCAGATCCAAAACGGGTATTTTTTCGGCATGCACCCGCTAACCCGTGCATTTGCTGTCAAACTCCTGCACCGAAACCCATTACCGGTATTCATCTGCAGGAGATGATTGTCCATGAACCAGAGAAAATCTGGCCTGGAAAACATTTTTTCTCTGGCCGGATCCATCTCCTTTGATGGCTGGCGAGCTGGTTGAAAAATTCCTGGAGGAATGGACAGACGAACTCCCGATCTCTGATGCGGTTTTATCTATCTTTTCCCACGTGCGGGATATACCCTACACAGCAATTCCCGGCATGTCTGATCCATCTGCTGGCCCGGACCTTCTCCTCTCTATGGGTCGCGGATCATGCACGCCGAAACATACCCTCCTTGGACAAATGCTCGAGATGCTCGGAATCCCGGTCAGATATGCATCTTTTCGTTTTCGCTGGGATGATGCCCGGACACCACTTCCCGCGCAGTTGCAAAAACAGGCAGGGTTACTTCCCATCGTCTATCATATGGCCATCCGTGCGTTTCTGAATGGGAGGTGGACACTCCTGGATGCGACCTGGGATTCACCTTTACAAGAGGCCGGTTTTCCCGTGAATAAACCATGGGACGGGATCTCCGATTGTCTCCTGGCGGTTGTTCCAATAGCATTCGAAGACGGGTCGACAGAAATTATCCATGATTCGATACAGGAGAGGGATATGTATTACCAGGTCCGGGCAACTGGTTACCAGGTCGAAGAAGTTGTTGCGCTGAATGTGTTTTACCAGGACCTGAATGCGTGGCTTGATACTATACGAAAATAAGTGAGTGCCAGTGAGACACGGGATCAGTCGTGTTGAAGATAATCCTCCTTGAGGATTGCCGCAATTTCGATATCCTCGAATTTTTCCCATTTCTTCACGTGTTGTCTGAGTGTTCCCTCATGAACAAAACCGCATTTTGCCAGAACCCTCCCAGAAGCAGGATTTTTTCTCATGTACCGTGAATAGACCCGGTTTAAGCCCAGTACACGAAATGCATAATCCACGACCGCCTCTACGGCCCCGGTTGCAAATCCCTGGTTCCAGTACGGCCTCCCGATCCAGTATCCAAGCTCTGCGGTCTCGTTTTCCCTGTTGATCCGGGAAAGGCCGCATACACCGATGAGTTCTCCACTGGACCTCTCGACAATGGCGAAATTCAACTGCTCTCCTCTCTTGAATTCCTCGTACTGGGCTTCGATCCACTCTCTTGCATTATCTTCGATGTAGGGATAGGGGATCCGTGTTGTCTGCGCGGCGATTTCGAGATGGCTCGCAAGTTCACATACCCTTGCCGAATCCAAAGGACTGAGTGGTCGCAGGAGAAGATTCTCAGTCACCAGCGATGGCTGATCGGATGTCACGCATTATATGCTGTGCGGGAGAACAGAAGAACCTGCTGAATCCAACGATGCAGTGGCCAGGGGTGGTACCTGTTGTCGGAATGTCCATCTTATACTGGAATAGACCTGTGATTGCCATTGACACTGCTGACCGGGTTCATGTCCATGCGCATACAAAGCTGGAATAGACCTGTGATTACCATTGACATTGCTGACCGGGTTCATGTCTGTGCCCATACAAAGCTGGAATAGACCTGTGATTGCC
>LKUF01000005.1 GCA_001412335.1 Methanolinea sp. SDB | reverse complement strand
GCAGAGTTCGGGGTTTTCTCATCAAAAACCACTGCGGCACCTTCAATAGAGACCGGCATGGCATTCTTCGGCATATTCCTCCTCGCAAGCCTCCTCTTCATCAGGCTTACCTACCATGATTACTGGAAGGGGGTACGACACCTGGCAGCGGCGGTTCTCATCGGGGGACTCCTCTCCATCGTGCTCGGCTTCTTCTGGGGGGGGATCCCTCCGGAACAGCTTCTCTCCCTGAATTACTTCACAACAGATGCGCTGGTTGCCCTGGTAACAGGTCTTGCCTTGAGTCTCTTCATGGGAAGTATCGGCTAAGCCCAAACCACAAATCATTTGTTTTTCCAGGAAAAGCTAAACATTCCATGAGTGGTCAATACTCTCACGAAGGTTGCACATTTTTTGAGGTGCAACAGTTTCGGCAGGTCTGGATATGGGTCGTGGTGATCTTTATTGCCGCTCTTGCCTGGTCTGCCTTCATCCGGCAGGTCGTCTTTGAAGAGACTTTTGGTTCCAATCCAGCCCCTGACTGGGTGCTGTTTATCATATTGGCAATATTCGGAGTGGTCTTTCCGGCATTGTTTCTTATGATGAGACTCGAGGTTCTCGTGACCGGACAGAGACTCGTCTTCAGGATGTATCCCTTACATCCCCGCTGGAAGGAAGTTGCCGCGGGAGAGATCGAAGGTGCGATGGCCATTGTATACAGGCCGTTTCGAGAATACGGCGGTTGGGGTATCCGTTATGGACGACAGGGTATCGCCTACAATGTCTCGGGTGACAGGGGCGTCCTGGTCAGGCTTTCCAGTGGAAGAACCTTTCTCATCGGATCGAGGAGACCTCTCGAACTGGAGACAGCACTCCAGGACCTGATAGCCGATGGCAGGAGAACAAGCCCACCAGGGAGTTGATGCTGTTTGGGTATTCCCGGAGGTTCTATAACGTTTTGCAGGGTCCCACCTCTTTTCTGACCTTGAACAGGATCATATGAAGGCTGCCGGGAGGCGGTTCCGCGCTGGACCAATAACTCTTTTGCTCCACCGAATCAATAGACGACCGATTAAGAAGGATTGGTGAGAGATGATGATTGCCCCATTGCCACCGGAGAAGATGCGACACGCCCTGGATTCCAGCAGGATAGATTGCAAAAGCACCGATCAACTGACCCCTCTCAAAGAGATCATTGGCCAGGACCGTGCAATAAAGGCACTCGAATTCGGATTAAACATCCAGGAGGAGGGATTCAATATCTATGCCTCGGGAATGCACGGGACAGGGAGAACCTCCGCAGTCAGAAAATACCTCGACCAGGTTGCCGCGAAAAAACCGAGAGGAAACGACTGGATATATGTGAACAATTTCAAAAACCCCTACGAGCCCAATGCCATCAAGCTCCCGCCCGGAACAGGAAAGACCTTCCGTGACGAACTGGCATCGTTCATCGAGGAGGCGAGGCAGCTCATTCCCAAGGTCTTCGAGAGCGAAGACTATGCAACCAGGAGGGACGCGGCCATCAGAACCCTCGAACAGCAGAAGGGTGAACTCATAAGCAGGCTGAACGCCGTCGCCCAGGAGAAGGGCTTTCTCATCCAGACATCCCCCCAGGGACTCGTGATAATCCCCACGCGCAACGGCGAACCAATCCCGCCGGAAGAGTTCCAGGCCATGCCCGAGGACGTGCAGAACGAGTACCAGAAACGAAGGGAAGAACTCTCGACTGAGATGCGCAACACGTTCCGGCAGCTTCGTGAACTGGACCAGAAAGCCCAGGAGGGTGTCGAGCGTCTCAACCGTGATGTGGCACTTAATGCACTCGGCCACCGCGTGGCAGCCTTAAAAGACAAGTATTCGAAGATCGATGAGATCCAGGAATACCTGGATTCAGTCCAGAATGATATCATCGACAACCTCAACCAGTTCCTGCCCGAGGCACAGCCGTCTCAGATGCAGGCCCAGATGCAGCACCCGCTGGTCCAGGAACTTATATTCAGAAAATACCAGGTAAACGTCATCGTCGATAATTCAGGCGATGACGGGGCCCCGGTTATCTTCGAACAGAACCCCACCTACTTAAACCTTATAGGCAAGGTGGAGAAGGAAGTCGAGTATGGTGTTGTCTCAACAGACTTCACCATGATCCGACCGGGATCGATCCACAAGGCAAACGGGGGATACCTGGTCATCATGGTCGAAGATCTGTTCCGGAATCCCTATTCATGGGACGGTTTAAAGACCGCTCTCAAGACAGGCGAGGTAGTGACCGATGAACCGGGTGAACGGATGGGATTCATCACCGCCAAGGGTATCAAGCCCGAACCCATTCCACTCTCCCTGAAAGTCGTCCTGGTAGGAACTCCCGAGATATACCGGATCCTGTACATGGGTGACCCGGATTTCGCCGAGCTCTTCAAGGTGAAAGCGGATTTCGACGTCACCATGGACCGGAACGATGAGAATGTAAAAAGATACAGTAACTTCATCTGCACACTCTGTGACCAATACAACCTGCGGCACCTCGAAGCCCCCGCCGTTGCAAAGATCATCGAATACAGTTCACGCCTGGCAGAAGACCAGCAGAAACTGAGCACCAAGTTTTCCGATATCGCCGACACTATCAGGGAGGCGAATTTCTATGCCGGAAAGAATGACGCATGGTATATCGGAGAAACAGAGATCCAGAAAGCAATTGATGAGAAGATCTACCGGTCAAACCTGGTCCAGGAGAAGATCCGCGAGTATATCAACAGGGGAATTATCCTGATCGAGAGCGAGGGCGACAGAGTCGGGCAGGTCAATGGCCTCTCGGTCATCGGGCTCGGTGACATCGAGTTCGGCCGTCCTTCCCGGGTCACGGCAAGCATTGGCGTGGGCAAGGGGGGCATCATCGATATCGAGCGTGAAGCCGCCATGGGGGGCCCTATCCATACAAAGGGAGTCCTGATCCTCTCCGGTTACCTTGCAAACAAGTACGCCCAGGACAAGCCTTTGAGCCTGGCTGCCAGGCTGGTGTTCGAGCAGAGTTACTCGGGCGTTGATGGTGACAGCGCCTCCAGCACGGAGTTGTATGCACTGCTCTCCGCGCTCTCCCGTATCCCGATAAAGCAGTCAATCGCGGTAACAGGTTCCGTGAACCAGAACGGAGAGGTCCAGGCGATAGGCGGTGTAAACGAGAAGATTGAGGGATTCTTTGAGATCTGCAGGACTCTTGGACTGAACGGCGACCAGGGAGTCATGATCCCGGCATCAAACGTGCAGAATCTCATGTTGAAAGAGGAGATCATAGAAGCGGCGGAGAGTGGCAAATTCAGGATCTATCCTGTGAAGACGATAGATGAGGGGATCGAGGTTCTCACCGGGGTGAAAGCAGGGGAGAAGGGACCCGACGGGAGCTTCGAAGAAGGGTCCATCAACTATCGGGTGGACAACCGGCTGCGTGAGATGGCGGAACGGTTCAGGGAGTATCGTGAAGGCTCTCCCTGATTCCTTTGTGGAGACGGCGATTTTGGGCAGTCATATTCACTCCGAGATCGCCGCTCATGGTCGTCTCGTGTGGGGGATCCCTGGCCCAATCGTTCCATGGAAAAACAAAAAATTTTCCCATCAAGATCGGCCGACTCCACATACGGGTATCTTTTATGGGATTCCGTAGTATCTCATATACAGGCATAATTACACGAAGGAGATGCATCCTGACCACTCTCGATGAATTCCTGGAACCTCTCTTGAAAGGTGTCTGGGAGGTCGCGGTTCCGAAGAAAGATGTCACAGAGCCGCTTGGCCCGGGATGGGAGCGATCGATGTTGAACATCCCCTCGCCCGGGACAATTGCCAGTTACCGCAAGGGTCTGTACCATGCCCACGAGACCGCCACTGAATGGCGTGTCCACCTGGACCGGCGTGACCCGAAGGTGCACCCGGTATGGCACCTCATCGACGATGCTCCTCTCCTCCTGATGATAGGAGGGACGTTTCGCGCTCTTTTCATGGATGTGCGTGCCCGCAATACGAAAGAGGAACTGGACGAGCAGAAGACCACCTGGAGAATGCTTCTTTTGATGGGGTTTGCCCTGACTGCGACGGGCATCTTCATCGGACTGGACCCGTTCGCATTCTTCGAAGGAGTAGTGCTTATCGTGATTCCGCTCATCGTGGTGGCGGCGGGCGCCTCAATTCTCATCCGCGGTTCACTCTTTGGCAGAAGAAGTGGGGCAACGTGGAGCCGGATACTCCTGGGGGTGGGGATCATTGCAATCGGTGCCAGTCTCATGCTCCTGCCAGGGGAGTTGACTGCCGGCTTGATCTTCCTCCTTCTCGCCTCATGGACTTTTTCAAGCGGCATCGTCTCGATAAAGAGACTTTCCCGTGGGAGGGGCGGTGTCCCGGAAGGATTTTTCAGGATTCTCGGGATCGGTATACTCTCACTGCTGCTCGCCGGTGCCATACTTTTCGCTCCCGATGCCATGATAACGATTCTTGTCGAGATCGTCGCATTTATCATCATTTTACTGGGGATTGTGCTCATTGGAGACGGGCTTTTCCTCAAACGACGAATGCAGAGGAATGATGCGGGTGCGTGATCGTTTCGTGGAAGAGAGTTGGAAGGAATCGGGATTCATTTTTTCACCGGTGCATGTAACGCATCCCGACAGGATACCGTGTATATCAGGTCATCGCCGTCATACATCGGCACGGCGGCCAGTACCTGCATAACGGGATATTCCCCAATCCCTGGGTTTTCAGGATCGCCGCAACAGGTATCTTTTTGTTCCGTTCAACATGGCCTGTGATGACTTCTGATTACGATCAACTCACGTCATTTCCATTGCAGCGTCTGAACCCTGCCCGGGGGACGGACAGCTCAAAACATGCCCCCTCGCCTTCTATGCCGATCTCCCTGATTCCAATGCCGGTGATATCAAGGATCTCCCGTGCCAAGAAAAGACCAAAACCCGTATTTTTTCCAAATCCTCGTTTGAATATCTCTTCTTTCTTTTCGTGGGCGATACCAGATCCATTATCAGATACCCGTACTGCAAGGCCGTACGGATTCTCATCGGCCTGTATGGAGATTCTTGTGACGTTCTGACCATGGACGAGAGAATTGTGGATAAGATTGTAGAAGACCTTCTCAAGGAGCGGATCGGCATAGATCTCGACCCCGGGAAGATCGAGATCAAGATCGATATGTGAAAGATCGAACTGATCAAGCGTTCTCGCTATTATCCGGTCCAGTGCCTGCCATGTGGGGGAATCAATCCCGATATCCTGGTACTCGCGTGTAAACTCGATATGTCGCCTGATTATGGACGTACTTGTATCGATCTTGTCAAGGAACTCCATCCTATCCCGGGAAGAGAGAGCCTCCTCACGAAGCAGGGCAGCCGCACCCATCAGGACGGTGATCTGGTTGAGAATATCATGCCTCGTAATATTCGAGAGCAGGTTCAGTTTCTTGTTCGTCTGGGAGAGGGCCTCCTCGGCCGCAATTCTCTCTGTAATGTCCTCGAGAGTCTCTGCAACGCCGATGCTCTGTCCATCGGAGCCCCTGATAATTGCTGCGGTAAAATAGAGCCAGCGGCCGTTCTCTCCAATATACGGGAAGAAATCCGTCACCTCGTACGCATCGGGAATGAGCTTGGACGGGGCCCATTTCCCGCTGTACAACTCCTCGATGTCGCCAATCCGGTTGTCGGCCAGGAGATCTGCAAGGCAATCCCTTTCTGTCCTGTAAAATGCCCTCCAGTGCTGCCGGGTACCGATCACCGCATCTGCAGGTATCCCTGAGAGCTCTGCCAGCGCCCGGTTCCAGATGATAATCCGATGGTCGTTGTCAATTACAAAACTGGGGATGGGAAAACTGTCTATTGTCGCCCTGGTTTCCGCTTCCCTGTTCCGTACCTCAGTCCCCTTCCTATCCGACATGTCGGTGGCGATACTCAAAATGACTTTTTTTCCACCCCAGTCGGCATACTTCGCCTTCACAAGGAGCGGCACTACCGAGCCATCCTTCCGGATATGCTCCACCTCGAAGGATGTCTCGCCCTTTTCCTCGAGAATCCGCATCCTTTCGGCGATCTTTTCTCTCGTACCGGGGGCGTCGAGAGAATGGAGGTTCAATGAAAGGTACTCTCCACGGCTGTACCCATGAATGTCGATAGCCTTCTGGTTCACGTAGAGGAAATTGCCATCAAAATCATGGACGCTGATGGCCTCCGGGGCATTATCAAGCAGTTGCACAAGGATCTTCCGGTAATCGTCCTTCTGCCTTGTCGGGCCGATATCTACAACGACCCCCCTGAATCCGACATTCCGGTTTTCTTTGAATATGGGAGAGGCATACATAAGAGAGGGGAAGGTACTCCCGTCCCTGCGAACCATCGTGTATTCCTGGTGTGTAACCGGTTCTCCCCGTACCAGGCGATACATATTCTCCTTGAGCCGATGATGCTGTGAAGGGTCGATGGCATCCAGTACATTGATCCCGCTGTAGAGATCGGCAGGCGTATACCCCATGAGCCTGAAGGCAGGCTCATTGACAAACGTGAGATTCAGATCCACGTCGCACTCAAAGACGATTTGGGGGAGAAGCCGCGCCAGCTCCCGGAACCGTATCTCGCTCTCACGGAGAGCCTTCTCGGTCCTTCTCCTTTCAATAGCCTGCTTGACCTTGTGTTCCAGTTCCACAAACTGCGGTTTTGCATCCGCCCCCTTCTGGAGGTAAAAATCAGCCCCCTCATTTAATGCCTGGATGACAATCTCCTCACGGCTCCTGCCTGTGAAGATGATGAAGGGAATAGAATCGCCTGATTCACGCAGTCGTTTTAAAAGGTCGATCCCGTTCATAACAGGCATCTGGTAATCGGAGATGATGGCATCGTACTTCTTCGCATGGAGCATCTTCAGAGCCTGTTTCGCAGAAGCGGAGGTATCTACCTGGAGATCGCCGGATCGCTTGAGGTAGAGACCTGCAATGTCGAGGAATGCGGGTTCGTCATCGACGTAGAGTATAGAATACACGATCTGTCTCTATTCTCTTGTTTCGGGCAGGATGTAATTAAATATTAGTCTAAATGCAGCAGTGCAATGGTTCATCGTGAGGATGAACCACCCATTGTCAGGCATTTTTTCGAAACAGACTCTCCAGGATGATCCTTCCGTGCCGGGCACTCTGGAAACAGTGCCATGCAGGAATCCTGCCAACAGGTCTTTTACCAATCCATCCTGCCCTGATCAGCAGCTTATATCTTTCCCGATATAGATCTTCGTCGCCAGTCTCGCATATTTTTCCGGGTTTTCCTCGAATTTTTTCCGGCAGAAGTCGGAACAGAAGTAATAATCTGTTCCTCTGTACGCGGAACCGAACCGGGCAGTGTCTTCATCCACATCCACGTAGCATACAGGGTCCATCGCCAAAGAGTACATCACCTCGATCCATGATATATAGTGAGTATTATAAAATTTTTTTCAGGAGATATACGGATCTCTGGCGACAATGGTGCACTGTGAAAAGACCTTGTTGGGCACCAGGGAGTCGTGGAAAATGTCTCACCATCTCCCCGTCAATTCTTCTGCAGCATTCCAGAGCCGCTCCTGCACCTGGCTCTCATAGGTCAGGTCCGATGAACGCACAGGAGCCTGGCTTTCCTCGAAATACAGGCCGGAATAGTGGGATGCATCGGGAGAGAGGGCAAGAAAAACAGGAATTTTTGCGCCATGTGCGGGAGATTTCCCACGGATGGAAGGAAACCCCTCCCGAAGCATCTTTGTCGCGATTACCCCCGGATGCAGGCAGTTTACCGTGACTCCGGTGCCGCTCGTCTTTTCTGCAAGCGAGTATGTGAATGTGATATCGGCCAGTTTAGATTGTGCATAGGCCTCGAATGCATCGTACTGTCTCTCGCCCTGCAGGTTGTCCCATTCGATCCGTCTCACGTCACGATGGGCGATCGAGGCCATGTTCAATACCCTCGAAGGGGCACTTTTCAGCAGCAGGGGCAACAGCAGGCGGGTAAGAAGGAATGGTGCGAGGTAGTTGACCGCAAATGTCGTCTCTATCCCGTCTTCCGTGAGCCTGCGCCGCAATTCATAGGTCCCTGCATTGTTGATGAGCACATCAAGGCGATCATACGCTGATGCGATCTCTTCGGCAAGTCTCCGGACGTTTTCCAGGCTGGAAAGATCAGATACCAGGAGGTCCAGTTCTGTATTCCAGCTGATATTTTTTATCTCTCTCTGTACCTTCTCACCCTTTTCCCGGTCGCGGCCATGGAGAATTACGTGGGCACCGGCGAGAGCAAGTTCCCTGGCTGTGGCCCTGCCGATCCCGTCGGTCGACCCGGTGACCAGGATGATCGGTTGCGTCATTATACAGGAGATGTGTGACAGGGGGGAATGAATGTTTTGGGAGGCGGGCGTTTTACCGGAATACTAAAAAACTTCTGACCAAAGGTAGGTACATGGAATTCGACCGCCATGTTCTGGACGCTTTTCCCGGCATCTGTGTCGCAGAGGGGACTATAACAGACGTTCGTATAGAAAAGGAGAACCAGGGACTACAAGCGCTGAAGGTCGAGGTGGCCAAAGAGATTCAATCACGCTATTCACTTGAAAGTGTGCGTAACGAACCAGTATTCAGGGCTTACCGTGATTTTTTCTGGAGCGTGGGAGTTGACCCCACAAAAACCCGCCCCGCCTCCGAAGCACTCGTCAGGAGGATCCTTTCGGGAGGAATCCTCCCCCGGATAAACACAGCCGTCGATTCATACAACCTGGCATCGGCCGTGAGCGGCATCCCAATCGCCGCCTTTGACAGGGATATGGTAAAAGGAGATCTTTTCATGCGGTTTGCTGACGAAGGGGAGGAATTTATCGGGATAGGAATGAAAAAACCCGTCATTCTCACGAAAAACCAGGTTATTCTTCTCGATTCGGAACAGATTGT
>LKUF01000004.1 GCA_001412335.1 Methanolinea sp. SDB | reverse complement strand
GATGCGTCCACGGGCACGCTCCTCTGGCAGTACGAGACCGGTGGAGACGTGAGATCCAGCGCTGCCGTGGTGAACGGTTCTGTCTATTTCGGGAGCAGGGACAACAAGATCTACGCGCTTGACGCGGGTACGGGCGATCTTCTCTGGAACTATGCGAGAGCTGCATCCTCTTCACAGACGGCCTACATGGATTCCAGTCCGGCGGTCGTTGATGGCGCGGTCTATGTGGGCAATGACGGCAACTCGATCGACGCGCTCGATGCCGTGACCGGTGACCTTCTCTGGCAGTACGAGACCGGGGATGCAGTCTATTCCAGTCCGGCGGTCGCAGGCGGTGTCGTGTATGCCGGGAGCGATGACGACCATCTCTATGCGCTCAATGCGTCCACGGGTGCGCTCCTCTGGTCGTACGAGACGGGTGGAGACGTGAGATCCAGCCCGGCGGTCGCAAACGGCATCGTGTATGTCGGAGATGATGGCGGCTCGGTCCATGCCCTCGATTCTGAGACCGGCGATCTCCTCTGGGAGTACACGTCGGATGGGTCACGGTTCTCAAGCCCGGCCATCTCAGAGGGTGTCCTGTATATCCAGGATAATTACCATGGCTACCTCCACGCGCTCGCCACGCTCCCGGACGACCCGCCTGCAAGCGTGACCGGTCTCCATGCGACCACCATCAACGGTGCCGAGATCACCTGGGACTGGACCGATCCCCGGGAGCTCGGCTTCTCGCACGTCAAGGTCTTTTTGGACAGGGTCCTGCAGGGAGAGGTGGAGGCAGGGACCGGGAGCTGGACTGCGACGGGCCTTCTCCCCTCAACTGAGCACACAATCGCGATACAGACCGTCGGGGCCGGCGGTGCGGTCAACGCGACGCTTGTCTCCGACACCGTGACGACAGGCCCGCTCTCGATCTCGTCCCTGGACCCAGACGGCGTGGTGGAGGACGACCCAGGGTTCACCCTCACTGTTACTGGCACGGGATTCACCTCGGACTCTGCAATCCTCTGGAACGGCCAGGAGCAGGCAACGCAGCTGCTCCAGCCGGACCGGGTCAGCATGGAGGTCCCGGCAGCATACGTCACACACTCTGCCCGGGTGGAGATCACTGTCCGTGACAGGGTATCAGGGGAGCGGTCGAATGCCGTGATGTTTACGGTGGCCGACAACCCGAATACGGCGATGGCACGGATGTTCCGGTCCGATCCCGCCAATACCGGCGTGTACGACGATGGAGGGAGGAGCCCGGTCCCGACACTTCTCTGGACCTATCAGACCGGGGGGAGGGTGAGTTCCAGCCCGGCGATCGTTGATGGCGTGGTCTACGTGGGGAGTTTTGATCGCAACCTCTATGCATTGGATGCCCTGACGGGTGCCCAGCGTTGGAGTTATGATACCGGCGAGCGCAATGACATCGTGAGTTCAAGCCCGGCGGTCTCGGAGGGCGTCGTCTATATCGGCGGCCTGAAGTACAAGATGCACGCGGTCGACGCCTGTTCGGGAGAACTCATCTGGGAGTACAGGGAGCCGATACGGTCCACGACGAAGAGCAGCATATCATCCAGTGCGGCGGTTGCCGGCGGAGTCGCCTATATCGGGAACATGGACGGGAGCGTCTATGCATTCGACACGGTGACCGGAGACCTCCTCTGGAAGACCACTCTTGATGAAGTGCTCTATGACATCATCTTCTCCAGCCCGGCGGTTTCCGGCGGTACCGTCTATGTGTATACATTAAACGGGGTACTCGTCGCACTCGACGCGTCAACCGGGACCCGCCTCTGGGTGGTGGAGACAG
>LKUF01000003.1 GCA_001412335.1 Methanolinea sp. SDB | reverse complement strand
AAAATTTCTCCTCCCCTGGTTTTTTAACTATCCTGACGTCGCTGTATTCATGCAGCCATCGTGCACGGACATAGCGCTCGACGGTCTCGGTCTTTATCGAGATGATATCGATGAGGATGATAAAGATGGCAGACCCGATGGGGATTAAGGCATACACAACGGCGGAGAGCTGGAGCAGGGCGACCCCCCCCATCATGCCCATCACGACCATGATGATTATCAGAAAGAGTGGACCTGCGACGAAGAGCGTCACGTAGGACTCTGCAACGAGGGAGAGGAAGCTTAAATACTGCTTCTGCTCGAAACGCGCTTCATCCTGGTACAGCTTGACCCTTCCTGCCAGGAACGTGGTAAGGTCGCCGCCACTCTCGATGACCGATATCATATCCTCCAAAAACTCTTTTAGTTTCTCGGAAGGAGTCGTTGTCATGAGATGCCTGATGGCCGTGACGACGTCGTACCCGAAGAAGTCGCAGTCCCTCACGACCTGCCGGAACTCCAGGGCGATCTCCCCATAGACCTTGGCATTATCCGACAGTGACCGGAATATCGGCATGAGCTGGGCACCGCCCTTCCGCATGGCATACATGTACGCGACCGCGTTATGCAGGGTGAGGTTTATCTTGGTACGCCGGTTGCCCTTCTGGAGAGAGGGAAATTTCAGGATTACATAAAAAACAACAACCGATCCGAGGAGGAATGCCACCAGGCCCACAGTGATCTGGAACCCGAGCATGTGCCGGGTTACCACGCCGGGTTCAGGTATTGGCACGTTGAATATATTGTACAATCCTGTATATCCTGGCGTTGACGGTCCATAAAAGATGAATCCTGATATCCAGAAAGCGAAGCCTGCCAGGAGAAGCCCGGCGATTATCGAGATCTTTATCGCCGTCTCCAGGTAATGTGCAAGCGTCATTCCCATGCGGGACGAGATGAGATCAGAATAGACCTGCTGGTGACGCAGGGGATCACGCCGAATATAGTTCCGGATCAGGGTATTGAATCTCATTTCAGGAGTGGGGCGAGATCATCGATTGCTGCGATGACCCGGGCGGGATCGATACTGTATGTCTGGAATATCTTTGAGACCGAGATGTAGTCGATGATCTTCTGTCGCTGCATAGCATCAAGGATCCTCCTTCTTACGGAGATCTCGTTCTCCAGGTCCTCCCTGCTCCATCCCCGCCGGGCTGCGATGTCAGCATAGACCTGTGACCTGCCATGATAGGCGAACCTGTCCTTCACGGGGTCGTAATCAAAGACCGTGTTCACCCGCAGGTTTCCGGTCGATGGATCGATCCCTGCAATCTCGACAATCTCAAGAGATCTCCGCACCCGTTCGGTTCCAAGGTAGACCAGTGCCTGGACACTCACGACGTTTAACGCGGTGATCATGTTTCTTGGGACATTCAACGGTTCACTCTCGAGCCGGTGAATTGCTGCATCGATGCTTCCCGCATGCATCGTCGAAAATGTCGTGTGCCCCGTGTTCATCGCCTGGAAGAGTGTCTGCGCTTCAGCACCCCTCACCTCCCCGACGAGGATATATTCGGGCCGCTGTCTCATGGCCGCCTTCAGGAGGTCGAACATGTTGATCACGCTTGCCCCTTCCGCGATCAGCTCGCGGGTCACGCTGGCGATCCAGTTCTCATGGTACAGGGTAATCTCCCTGGTATCCTCGATGCTGACCACTTTTGCCATGGGGGGGATAAAGAGGGAGACGGCGTTTAAGGAGGTGGTCTTTCCGGATGCGGTTCCCCCGATGAAGAGAAGGCTCTTGTTGTTCTCGATTGCCATCCAGAAGTAGACCAGCTGCTCGGCATTGAAGGTGTGGTACTCGATCAGTTCTATCGGCGAGAACGGGTCCTCGCGGAACTTCCTGATGGTGAACGATGTCCCCCGTGTGGTGACCTCGGTCCCGAGTGTCAGCTGCAGCCTTGAGCCGTCAGGGAGTGTTGCATCGAGAATCGGGTTTCCCGAGGATATGTGCTTTCCCGAGCGCTGTGCCAGTGAAATTGCAAGCGAATTGAGAACATCCTCCTCGAAGAGGATGTTTGTCTTGACGTTCCGGTATCTCCGGTGATAGAGAAAGACCGGGATCATGATCCCGTCACATGAGATATCCTCGAGGAAGTGATCCTTCATGAGTGGATCCAGCCTGCCCCAGCCGAGGAAGTTCCTGATGAGGTAGTACTGGAGCTTGAAATAGCTCTCCTCCTCGAGCTTAACCCCGTATTCGGCCAGAAGCTCCTGCATCTTCTCTATCAGGAGACGCTGCCTGTCCTTTCCCATCTCTTCATCCGTGAGGATCAGGGCCGAACGGAGATCTTCATGGATACGCTCCAGCAGCTCGTACTCAAACTCTGAAAGTGTCGGCTCGAAGAGGAGGTACTCATCCTGGTTGGTCTGGAGATTGTGTGCGATGATGACCAGGGTCCGCCCGGGTTCAACCCAGTACTCCTCTATCTCCCTGTAGCCTTCGGGCAACTCGCCGGCGACCAGTGGTCCGTGTTCCTCGTAGTTGTATTCAATTATATCATGGACGGCCTTTTTCTTCCCGAAGAGGTGTGGTAGGAAAAATCCTGGCTTGTTGACAGAAACCTCCTCTTTTATCTCTTCCTGTTGGATATCGTGGACGGCCTTTTTCCTCCCGAAGAGGTGTGGGAGTGAAAACCTCGGCTTTTTTACGGAGACCTCCTCTTCTATCTCTCCCTGCTGGATATCCTGCACAATTTCGTCTATTTCCGAAGACAGCATGAGAAACAGGTACCTCCCGGCGTTGCTGCCATAAATCCCTGAATGGGTTTATATTTGGGAGGAATGGTATAAAGGTATATCCCGGGGCATGGCAGCTCTTTCCCTGCATGGAAATCCGGGTCAGATACTCTTTTTTAAAAACCTTTTCGCTATCTGGTGTGGATACAATTGATGAACCGGGAATGGGTTGTATCATGCTGCAAGGCATCATGCATGCAATGCCGGATCGGCCGCCCAATGGTGCCTTTAAGAATGCGAGACCCCGGTTTTTGGAACAAAAAATGGTGTTGTGACGGTCACGAATGGAGTGACGGAAAACTGGTATTCAGGTGCCAACCCGGGTTCTGCCTCCCCCCATAAAGCAGGGAGGAGGCATTGAAAAGGGGACTGGCCGCTGTGAAATGAGTCGGAATGAGGGAAAAATAGAAGTGCTTTCGGCATTTACCAGTAATCAGGCAGATCATGCAGGAGCCGGACATTCCCCCGATGCCCACCGGAATCACCTCGCTGGACCCGGTACTGGAAGGTGGAATGCCTCCGGGCTCCGTCGTCCTACTCCTCGGGGAGACCGGATCCGGGAACAGGGAGTTTGTATACAGTTCCATCCTCTCGCTCGCAACATCAAAGATAGGGAAGAGGGAGGAGATCGCCTCTCTTCCCGAAGATATCTGCTACATCTCGTTTACCAAGACCCGTGAAGATATCCTGGGGGAACTCTCCCTCTCATTTCATCCAGACCTCGTTTCCTCAGCATCGCAGATACAGTTCGAAGACCTCTCCCAGCTCTATTTTGATGCAAGCGTGGTCCCCGTTGAATGGTACTCGGGTGCCGATTTCCTCACCCGAATACAGAAGAAGACACCGACCACGAATATCATGGTGCAGCTGGCCTCGACCATGGAGAAGCTGGCGCCCCACAGCCTCATCGTTCTCGATTCCCTGACAGATCTCGCCACGCAATACTCAAAGACAGAGCAGTGGAATGACTTTTCAGCCTTTCTGAAGGGTCTCCAGAGAATAACAAAAAAATGGAACACGACGATATACCTCCCACTTACAGGTGGCATTCTCGACAGGGGCAGGGAGACCGAGATAGCGGATGCGGTTGACGCGGTCCTGCTCTTCCGCTGGGAGGAGACGCCCGGTGCGAGGAGACAGAGGGTCATGCATTTCGAGAAGTTCAGAGGCCTCATGCCGCACCTGGAAGAACGCGACCTTGTCAAGTTTGCCGTGCGGATCACGTCCAGCGGCGGATTCGAAGTGAGCAATATCAGGGTGGTCATATGAACGA
>LKUF01000002.1 GCA_001412335.1 Methanolinea sp. SDB | reverse complement strand
TTATATACCTTTTGTCGAAATAGACTATATTTAAATATATATGATATAGAGAAACATAGAGAAGCATGCCAGACCCCCGGGAGACAGGGTATGCAGGAATTGCGGCCATGGAGATACGGAAAGTCCAGATAACAGGCGGGTCCTCGTACGTGATAACACTACCGAAGGAATGGGCCGAATCGCTGCATATCAGGAAGAACGACCCGCTCGGCCTGATCGTGCAGCCTGACGGGACCCTCCTCGTCACCAGGGAGATATCCGAGGTCTCGGTCCAGAGGGTGAAACGGTTCGACGTGACAACCATCCGGGAGCCGACATTCCTCTTCAGGATGCTCATCGGGAGCTACATCTCGGGGTACACCACCATCGAGGTGGTCTCAAAGACCCGGCTCCCGGCATCGGTGCGGATGGTGGTCCGTGACTTCACCCAGATGACGATCGGCCCCGAGGTCGTGGAGGAGACCGATACGTCCATCGTCTTAAAAGATCTCCTGAATCCGACCGAGATGCCGTTTGAGAACACCATCAAGCGCATGTACGTGATCGTCAAGAACATGTACCTAGATGCCTTGAACGTGCTCGAGACGAAAAACCAGGAACTGGCGCAGGACGTCATCTCCCGTGACAATGACGTGGACCGTCTCCACTGGCTGATCGCACGGCAGACCAATGTCGTGCTGAAGAACGCAAATATCGCAAGAAAGATGGCGATCACCCCGGGAAAGGTGATCAACAGCTACATCATCAGCCGGATCATCGAGCGGATCGGTGACCACGCGGTGAAATGGGCAGATAACGCAAAGAAGATCACCGGCCAGAAGCTCGACGACCAGGTACTGGAGGCCATCAGGGCCGCAAGCACGCTCTCGCTCTCCCTGTTCGACAAGAGCATCGTCTCGTTCTTCCAGCGGGAGATTTTGGAGGCGCACAGGAACATCGAGCGCGTCGGCGAGCTGGAGAGTCTGTGCGAGGAGATCAACGGGCTTGCCAAGAAATACGACCCCGAAGTCGCGGTTCCGCTCCGCTACATTGCCGAGAGTATCCGGCGGTCAGGGGAGTATGCCGCGGACATATCGGAGACGGTCATCAACTACCTCGTCGAAGAACAGTAATCTCCGCTCTTTTTCTGTCGCCGTGGCTGACAAAATTATATACCCTGCGCAGATCACATCCCTCTTAAACCAGGGGAGTCTTAAAAGGATGGAAGAGAAGGCACCAGTGGAAGTCACGGATCTCTCGTGGGAGAGTGCGGTCGAGAAGGCGGACCTTCCAGCGCTCGTCATGTTCTACAGCCCGACGTGTCCGCATTGCAGGCCGATGGAGCCGTATTTTGCACAGTACGCAGAGGAGTATGCGGGCCGCGTCATCTTTGCGAGGGTCGATATCACCACGAACAGGTGGACGGCCGAGCGTTACGGGGTGCGGAGCACGCCGACATTCTCCTTCTTCTGCAGGGGAAGGCCGGTATCGGATCTCGTCGGTGCGGTATACCCCGCCCTTCTCAAGCGCCTGGTCGAGGAAGGATTAGCAAACGGCGAGGAATGTGTGCGGAACTCATCGGAGATAGACTACGAGATATCCGGCTATGGGTAACCAATAAGGGATAGCGCACCCTGATATCTAGTCACGAAAAGGGTGCTGATAATGGAGATATACAGGTCAATACCGATATTTTTTCTCATAGCACTGTCATTGTGCACCGCAATTCCGGCCGCAGCCGGGTCTGCCCTGCCGGATCTCGTCGTCAGTGAGATCTCGGCGCCATATAGCGCCGAAAGCGGCGGATTCTTCTCGGTTTCTGTCACTGTGGAGAACACCGGCGGTTCCACCGCCGGGCTGTCCGAGGTATGGGTCTATCTCTCGGAAGATGCGGCTGTCGGTCCAGGCGATTCCTGCCTCGGAAAGAGATTCCTGGTGTCGGTCCCGCCGGGTTTGCAGAAGGTGGTGTCGTTCAGGTTTGGCCTCTCCCCCGATCTGGCCCCGGGCACATACCATCTCGGGGCGTGTGCGGACAAAACATCGAGGGTCTCAGAATCGGATGAGTCGAATAACTGGTACGCAGGTACAAAATCTATTGAGATCGTCTCAACATCCGAACCCACGCCCATAGCATTCATCACGTATCCGACCGTGACGCAGGCACCGGTCACCACCTCACCGACCCCGACGTTCCGGCCGGCGGTGCCGACCCCGAGACCCACCATCATCCTGCCCTCGTGGTACCCGACTCCCGCACCCGCGAGGACGCCATGGATCCCGCGACCGTCGACGACACCGACCCGCTCCCCCTGGATCCCGACACCGACTGCAACTCAGACGTCCGTTCCATGGATCCCGACCTCGATCCCGGCTACCCCGGCATCCACGGCACCCGACCTCGTGATATCATCCTTCACGGTCCCTGACTCTGC
>LKUF01000001.1 GCA_001412335.1 Methanolinea sp. SDB | reverse complement strand
CTGATAATGGAGATATACAGGTCAATACCGATATTTTTTCTCATAGCACTGTCATTGTGCACCGCAATTCCGGCCGCAGCCGGGTCTGCCCTGCCGGATCTCGTCGTCAGTGAGATCTCGGCGCCATATAGCGCCGAAAGCGGCGGATTCTTCTCGGTTTCTGTCACTGTGGAGAACACCGGCGGTTCCACCGCCGGGCTGTCCGAGGTATGGGTCTATCTCTCGGAAGATGCGGCTGTCGGTCCAGGCGATTCCTGCCTCGGAAAGAGATTCCTGGTGTCGGTCCCGCCGGGTTTGCAGAAGGTGGTGTCGTTCAGGTTTGGCCTCTCCCCCGATCTGGCCCCGGGCACATACCATCTCGGGGCGTGTGCGGACAAAACATCGAGGGTCTCAGAATCGGATGAGTCGAATAACTGGTACGCAGGTACAAAATCTATTGAGATCGTCTCAACATCCGAACCCACGCCCATAGCATTCATCACGTATCCGACCGTGACGCAGGCACCGGTCACCACCTCACCGACCCCGACGTTCCGGCCGGCGGTGCCGACCCCGAGACCCACCATCATCCTGCCCTCGTGGTACCCGACTCCCGCACCCGCGAGGACGCCATGGATCCCGCGACCGTCGACGACACCGACCCGCTCCCCCTGGATCCCGACACCGACTGCAACTCAGACGTCCGTTCCATGGATCCCGACCTCGATCCCGGCTACCCCGGCATCCACGGCACCCGACCTCGTGATATCATCCTTCACGGTCCCTGACTCTGCCGGGTCGGGCAAATCGTTCAATACAGGTCTTACGGTCAGAAACAGGGGTACGGCAAAGTCGGATTACTGCGAAGTCGCCGTGTATCTCTCTTCCGATACCACGATAACGAAGCAGGACACCCTCGTCGGGAGCGAAGCCCTCTGGCCACTCAAACCCGGGGAGCAGAAGACGCTGGCGGTCAGGACGAACCTTCCAGTACTCACCCCCGGAGAGTGCTCCTGGGTCGGCGCCATCGTTGACCCGGCAGGCAGGGGGTATGAATCAGATACGTCCAACAACGGCTGGAAGTCCCCCGTAATGCTCTGCGTGCCGCTCCCTTCAGAGCCAACATCTCTTGAAAAAGCCGTCTCCGCCGCCATCGTGAAATACACGAACATCGAGCGGGCGAAGGCGGGCGTCCCCCTGCTGACCGTTGATCCGGAACTCTCCAAACTGGCGATGGCGCATTCGGACGACATGCGCGACAACAACTTCTTCGCGCATGATTCGCCCTACGGATACACGTTCGCCGAGAGGGTGCGGCAGGCAGGGTATCTCACCGCGGCAGAGAATATTGCGGCGACCATGGCGACATATTCCGAGTCGGCCGATCCCGATCTCGTGGGGCAGCACATCGTCTGCGAGCAGTGGATGGAGAGCCCCGGTCACAGGAAGAATATTGTAAAAGAGCTCTATAGGACGATCGGCGTCGGTGTGGCATATGAACC